>CAMGEK010000015.1 GCA_946055105.1 uncultured Clostridia bacterium | reverse complement strand
GAACGCGTCAGCCACAGCCGTTCCTTCGCGCGCGTGATCGCCACGTACATGAGCCGACGCTCCTCTTCGAGCTCGGCGGGATTGTCTGCGGCGCGCGGCGTCGGCATGATATTGTCCTCCAATCCGCAGAAAAAGACGCAGCGGAATTCCAGCCCTTTGACGGCGTGAACCGTCGCCAAAGTCACGTAATCCCCGTCGTCCATTTCGTCCGTGTCCGAATAGAGGGTAATCTGTTGCAGATAATCGGAGAGCGTCGCGTTCTCGTTCATGCGGACGAATTCGTCCACCGAATTCTGAAATTCGTCAATATTCGCGCGTTTCGTCACCGATTCGTCCGACTGATCGGCAAACGCTTCCCGCATGCCCGAAGTCTTTACGACGTACGCGGTCAGATCGCTGACGTTCGTTTCCTGCGAACGCACGACGAGATCTTTGATAAACGCGCCGAACGCGCGCAGTTTCGCTTTCGCGCCCTCGTTGAGCGGAAGCCCGTTCGCGTCGAGCACCGCGTCGTAGAGCGAAAGCTCCTCGCGCGCGGCGTATTCGGATAACGTCTGAATGGTTTTATCGCCGATCCCGCGCTTCGGAACGTTGATGATCCGCGCAAGCGCCTCGCCGTCGAACGGATTGGCGATCACCCGCAGATAGGCGAGAATATCTTTGATTTCCTTTCGCTCGAAGAACTTGAACCCGCCGAACACCTTATACGAGAGACCGTACTTGGTAAATTCCTGTTCGTAAGAACGGGTGAGCGCGTTGACGCGCATCAGAACGGCGAAATCGGAAAGGCGGTATCCCTCCCGCCGCAATTCCGAAATAATGCGCGCGCAATAGAGCGCCTCTCCCGTCTCCTCTTCCGCCTCGTAATAGACGGGCTTTTCGCCCTCCGCGTTTTCCGTATAGAGCGATTTGTTCTTGCGCATGCGGTTGTGCGCGATGGACGCGTTCGCAAGCGCGAGAATGGCGCGTGTGGAACGGTAGTTTCTCTGTAATTTATACGTTTTGGCGTTGGGGAAGGAGCGTTCAAAATGCAGGATATTCTCGATTTTCGCACCGCGCCAACCGTAGATGGACTGATCGTCGTCGCCCACCGCGAAGAGGTTTCCGTGAACGGAAGCAAGCATCTTTACAATGTCGAACTGAACGGAGTTCGTATCCTGAAACTCGTCTACGTGAACGTATCGGAACTTGCCCGCGAGATATTCCCGCGCGTCGGCGTCCTCCGCGAGCAGCGCGCGCGCTTCCAGCAGCAGGTCGTCGAAATCGAGCGCGTTGTTCTGTTTCAGCCGCGCGACGTAACCGACGTACACTTTCGTCACTTCTTCGGCGTTGCGCTCGTCGGCGATCTGTTTCGCATACGCTTCGGGAGAAAGTCCGAGCATCTTCGCGTTGGAGATATGCCATTTGACCGATTTGAGCAATTTCTCCTCGTCGAAATTGCACTCGCGGAACACCTGTTTGATCACCGCCGTGCGCTCCTGTTCGGAATAAATGGAGAAGTTCTCCGTCAGTCCGCGGCGATCCGCATACATGCGCAAAATTCTGACGCACATGGAATGAATGGTGCAGATCCACATTCCGCTCGTATCCGTCATTGCGGACAGCCGCTCTTTCATCTCGTTTGCGGCTTTGTTCGTAAACGTAATCGAAAGCACGGAGGACGGCAAAACGCCCTTCTCCTCAATGAGATAGGCGATACGGGAAGTGAGAACGCGGGTTTTTCCGCTCCCCGCCCCCGCCAGCACGAGCACCGCGCCCTCCGTGTCGAGCACGGGTTGAAGTTGTTCTTCGTTCAATTCAGACAATCGTTCGTTCATACCCGGCTATTATACCATAACCGTGAAAAAAACTCAACCTTTTCGCCCCTTTATCTCGAACTCGTATTCTCTTTTGAACCGTTCCAACGCGCGCAGATACCGCTCGGACAGTTCGAGCGTATAACGCTGTTTCTCCGCATAGGACAGCGTATCGTAATACGCCCGATCGGTCAGCCTTCCGATCGCGTCCGACACTTCTCCTTCGGAGAGCAACAGTTCGCGCACTTTGAGATAGAACTCGTCCGGCTCTTCGCCCTTGATGCGCGTCGTGACTTTCTGGGTGAAATACCGCTCCATTTTACTCTCGTTGATGCCCTGTTCTCTCGCGTGTGATTTTTCGTTTTCCAGTTCCTCTTCGCATTCCTTCCAGAACCCTTTCTTCATGCGCATCTTCGCCTCGCGGGCGAGCGACTTCAACGTCCGATCCATTCTTTCTCCTTTCGACATTTTCCGCAAAGAAAAATCCGTAACCTCTGTTACGGATTTTTCCTTAGTTCTTGTTTCTCTTTCTCGCGGCTTCCGACTTCTTTCTCTTCTTTACGGAAGGTTTTTCATAAAACTCTTTCTTACGAAGGTCGCCGATAATGCCGTCGCGGGAGCACTTCCTCTTGAAACGGCGCAACGCGCTTTCCAGATTCTCGTTTTCACCGACTTTAATCGTGGACATGATTCTCTACCCTCCTTCGCCCTCGGCACTTATTACTCGGTTATTATAGCAAAGCGACACAAGATTGTCAATTTATTTCCGCCGACTTTTCGGAATTTTTTGCCATAAATGCACAAATTCAGAGAAACGACCGTCTCCGCTCAGGAATACTTCTCCGCAAGCTCCGACAGGTATTCGTAGGACTCTTTCAGCTCCGTCAGATCCCCGTAATCCTGACGGTAGTTTTCGATCAAAACGGGGCCGTCGAAGCCCGCGTCGCGCAGACGCTTGAACAGCGTTTCAAAATCGAACGTCCCTTTCCCCGGAAGACGCATGTTCCCGTCGCCGTCCACGTCGCTCACGTGAACGTGCGCGAGACTCCCGCTCATCTCGTCCAGATAGTCCGCATACGAATATCCCGTTATCCGCGCCTGTTTGACGTCGAGAACCCCTTTCAGAGCAGGACAGCGCGCCTTCAATTCCCGAAATACGCCCGGTCGGTTATAGAACGCCCACTCCACGTTCTCGTAACAGAGCGTGACGCCGAACGTTCGGCAAAAACGGAAGATCTCCTCCGTCATCTCCCCGACGCGCGCGAAATCTTCGCGAAAGGTGCGCTTCAAACGCGCGATTCCGTGAAAGGTGTAGTGCGTTGCGCCCAGCGTGCGCGCGGAAATCATCGTCTTTTCCAACCAACCGTACGCGTCCTGCAATACCCGCGGGTGTCCGTTATAGAGTTGCGGCTCGAACTGCGTATTCAGAACGTGTACGGAATGAATCCCGACGTCGCCCTTCCGCTTTAACAATTCTTCCGAAAATTGCGGCTCGTATTCCGAATAAGTGGTGTAGAACACCTCCGCCGCCCGAACGCCCCACTCCGCAAAGAGCGGAAGCGCATCCTCGTTGTTTTTCCTCATAAAGAGCGACGCCGTTGAAATTCCCGCGATCATTCCCTTTCTCTTCCTCGTCTAAATTCCGCCCGCGTCGCACGATACGCGCCGCCGACCGTTCAACCGACAAAAGAGCGGGATTTCCCGCTCTTTTCCGCTTTGCGTTGTTTTCGCCCGATCCCCGGTTGATTTAAGACGTAAAAAATCCTGCAAATACGGTGCGTTGCGCTCGGTTTACGACCGAAGTCGCTCCCGTCTTTCCGGTATTTATTCTCGTCAAACCACAAAAAACAGTTTTTGCGTCAACCGCTTATCGCGACGATTTCCCGACCTTTGCAAGCAGTTCTTCCACCGACGCTTTCGCCTTCGAAAGCGCGGCTTCCGCCGCTTCTTCGTCCGCCGCGCGGACGGAATAATAAATTTTCAGTTTCGGCTCCGTTCCCGACGGGCGCACGCAGACGAACGAGCCGCCTTCGAGTTCGTAATAGACGCAGTTGCATTTCGGAATATCGATCGGCTCCGTTCCGCCGTCCGCCGTCCGACGGACGGACGCGGAATAATCGCGCGTCGCCACGACCGGGAACGGTCCGATCGCCTCGACCGTTACCGTCTTTAACGCGTCCACCACCGCGTTCATTTCCTTCATGGCGTTGAGCCCGGAATATTGAACGGAAACGTTTTTGTCCAGAACGTACCCGTATTTCCGATAAATTTCCTGCAATCTGCCGTAAACGCTCTTGCCGATAAACGTATCGTAGCAGACCATTTCGGCGCAGAGCATGGAGGCAACGACGGCGTCTTTATCGCGGGCATGGGTGCCGCGGAGATACCCGCACGACTCCTCAAACCCGAACACGTACGTGTGCGAGCCGTCCGCTTCCCATTGTTTGATTTTTTCTCCGATGAACTTGAATCCGACGGGCGTTTCAAAGAGCGCGACGCCGAAATCTTCGCAGATCGCCTTTGCCATTCCCGTCGTCACGAACGATTTCACAACCGCCGCGTTTGCGGGCAGAGCGTTCTCCTCTTTCAGACGCGTCAGAATATAATCGAGCAAGAGAATCCCGACCTGATTGCCGGAAAGCGCGATAAATTCGCCCTTATCGTCTTTGATCGCCACGCCCAGACGGTCGGAATCGGGGTCGGTTCCGAATACCACGTCCGCGTCGATCTGCTCGGCAAGCGCGATTCCCATGGAGAGCGTCTCTTTGAACTCCGGATTGGGAACGGCGACGGTGGAAAACTCCGTATCCTGCGTCGTCTGCTCTTTCACGACCGTTACGTTGATCCCCAGCCGTTTGAGAATGCGCGTTACGGGAACGTACCCCGAACCGTGAACGGGCGTATAGACGAGTTTGAGATCTTTTCCGCACGCCTTTACCGCTTTCTCGGAGAGCGTGAGCGCGGACAGCGCCTCGATATAGTCGTCGTCCACCTCCCGCGGCACCGATTGAATGAGCGGACTGTTCTTATCCCCGCTCACGGACAGATAGTCGTCGATCGCGGAGATATATTTCACGACCTCGGCGGTCGCTTCGGGCGACATCTGCGCGCCGTCCTCGCCGTAGACTTTATAGCCGTTGTATTCCTTGGGATTGTGCGACGCGGTAATCATGATTCCCGCGATCGTACCGAGACGGCGCACCGCGAAAGACAGCATCGGAACGGGGTGCACGTCGTCGAACAGATACGTTCTGATCGCGTTTTTCGCGAGCACGGACGCCGCCGCCTCCGCAAACACGCGGCTGTTGCGGCGGGTATCGTAGGAAATGACGACTCCCTTCTTCCGATCCTCCTCGGGAAGTGTAGAGATGTATTCCGCAAGCCCCTGCGTCGCGCGCATGACGGTATAAATATTCATCATATTCATGCCGTATCCGATGATTCCCCTCATTCCCGCCGTGCCGAATTCGAGTTCGCCGCCGAAACGGTACTCCTTCTCCTTTTCGTCGTCGACGATCGCGGCAAGCTCTTCTCTCCCCTCCGCGCTCAAACGCGCGTCGGACATCCATTGTTCATACTTTTCCTGATAACCCATAGACTCCTCCCTGATAGTATCGAATGCGGACGTTCCGCCTTCCGATCGGAATTATTCGCCGAGCACTTCCGATTTGTGTTCGGCGTCGACGACTTTTTGCGCGGAAACGAAGTACTTTTTCCCCTCGTCCTCGCAGTAATTGACGAACTGCATGCAGAGCACGAACAGATAGGAAAGCGAAACGCTGAGAAACAGTCCGCTTCCGAACGTGCAGACCGCCGTTATCACGTTCGTGATAATGATAAGATACACCGCGACGAGATACCCCGAGAATCGTCTTCCGAAGTTTTTCCCGTTACGGAAACAGCGCCCGAACGCGCGCGCCACGCCCGCTCTGTCTGCAATGACGGACGGCATCCATGCCGAAATCACGGTCAGTTTCAACGCCAGAAGGCAGACGTAGGCGGTAACGGCAAGCGAGATCGTCAGGATAAGCGGCAGGAAAGACAGCGCATAGAAGAAGAAAAAGTAACAGACCAACAGGCTCAACGCGTCGTAAACGAACGAGGCGGGCACGTAGATGACCTGATAGAGCGCGGCGCGTCCCAGATTCATGAAATACGCCGCGGAAAATTTCGCATGCGCGCACGTTCTCATTCTCTCGTTGACCGCGTTCCCGACGGCGAACACGGCGAGTCCGTTGGCAAACCGCGACAGGAGATAGAGAAAGACGAGCCCGATACACGACCATACGATCGTTCCGATATTCGATTTCAGCAGCAGTAAAAACGCCTTCAACGCCTCCTGAAACAGATCGTTGAACCCGTGCAGATACTCCGTGTCCCCGCCGGCGATCGCCGAGAGGAAATCTTTGACGAGCCGAACGAGCGAGGAGGTCTCCTCGCTTTCTACGATGCCGCGCAGATTGAGCGTCAACAGCGCGTAGACGAGACTGAAAACGATTCCGCCGATCATCAGACGGTATAAGAGCAGTTTGAAGACGTTGACGAAGTTATCGATCGTGACGTAAAGGCTGTTGCGGAAACGCATTATAATAACCCCCTGTAACTGCGAATGAGGTCCTCCCTGTCCAACTTATCCGTTTTGAAATAGACGATCTCCATACGGATACAGAACGACAGGAACAACAAGGCAAACGCGATGAACATAACGATTAAGAACATCCAATAATACGGAAGAAACGCGCCCGCAAGCGCGCAGACCAGCGTCACGCACAGAAATTCCGCAATCAGCGTCAACAGCAGTCTTCCGCGCACGTTGACGACCAGCTGATAGGAATAGCGCAGCGCTTCATAGGGGCGGAAGCCCGTCAGTTGCAGACAGGGCAACCACAGATAAAACACGGTAATGCAGAAGAGCAACACCGCCGAAAGACCGAGAAACGCCAATACGGAGAGAAGCCACGCGCCCACCGACGCCTTGACGAGCCCTCCGATCGCATACAGGACGGCGGCGGAAACGAGCGCCCAGAGTTCGTACAGCGCGCCGTAAAGCAACGTGATTCCGAGAGAGGAAAACAGGTTGTTGCCGAGTTGAGAGAACGCGCCGCTGACCGTTCTTTTCCCGATCCGCATGTGTTTTTCCACAAGAGAGAGCATGACCGCGGCAAACACGGCGCAGGCGAAAACCGTCCCGACGCCGATGAGCGCGCCCACCCAACCATCCACCCGGATGACGCTCAACGAGCGGAACAGCAGGAAAAAACTCATTTCGCTGTTGCCCGCAAAGATCCCCGCAGTCAGTTCCCTGATCGCATGGTAGTCGACCGACAGCGCCAAAAACGCCGCCGGAACGATCGCGAACGGCAGTACGAACCAAAGATTCTTCAAAATATATTTCCAGCTTCCGAAAATCATGCGCGCGATTTCTCCTTTTTCTCTATTATTATATACTAATTTTGCTTTCGTGTAAAGGGATTTCGCGAAAAATTTCCCCCGACGATTCCGAATCGGGAAACGCTCACAGGTTTCGCGCCCCTCGATCCGGAAGTTCGCCGCAAAGAGCGGGGAAATTTTTCCGACGTTGCGTTCCCGTCTTTGCCGCCCGGGTTTGCGCCCGAACCGCTCGGACAGCCGTACCCGTCCGCCCGTTTTATTCCTGCGAAATCCGTTCGTTTCCCTTCCCGATTTTCCCCGCCCCGCTATCAACGCCGTTCCTGAAAAACGCGCAAAAAAAGACTGAAAACAAGCTCTTCGCCTGTTTCCAGCCTGATCTGGTGCGGATGAAGGGACTCGAACCCATATGGTCTCCCACAGGAACCTGAAACCTGCGCGTCTGCCAGTTTCGCCACATCCGCATCGTGCAGAATCCTTAAAATTCCGCTTTCTCGATTCGCTCGCCCGAACTGCCGTCGAGAATCCACACTTTTCCCCCGCCCGAAATACTGCGCAACGGTTCTCCGTTCACGATTTCAAGCGCGGCGGCGTTCTCTAACCCCCAGGCGCGGAATCTATTATACAACACGATCTCGTCAAAGTCAAGCATTCTTTGGTCATAATGCGGAGAAATTTTTCCTTTTATCCAGCCGAGCCCCGGATACATCGCATATTCCCCCTCGACCACCGAATCGGAATACATCTCCTCAAACCAGCAAATCGCGCCCGCGGAAAGTCCGCATACGGGAACTCCCCTGTCGTACGCTTCCCGAACCAGCTCCAAAACCCCGCTTTCTCTCCAACTGTCGAGCATAAAGACCGTATCGCCGCCGCCAACGTATAAAAAATCCGCTTTTTCAAATTTTCCGCGCAATTTTTCAGGATCGATCTCCCGATTGACGGTGAGCGCCACGTCCGTCTTGATATCGAAAATCCCCGTATAGACCTTGTGAAAGGTATTATAATAGGGCATGCAATCGTGACTCGCCGTCGGCACGAACAGCCCGCACGCGCGGCGCGCTCCCGCCGCCCGTTTCGCAAGCCCCGCGATGTATTCGTCGATCTTTATCGTCTCGCGGGTTTTCAGCTCCCCGCCGCCGATCGCCACGATCCTCTTTTCAGTCATTTTTCCCCTCTCCCGCTTCGGAAACGCCCGTCTCTTCCGGATCGGACGTGCCCTTCCGATCGCCCGATTCCGTCACGACGCTGACCCCCACCGTTCTGTCTACGGGAAGCGAAAAGAGCACGCCGCCCGCTTCCGTCTTTAATCCTGCGCTTTCGGAAACCGCCTGCATGATCGCCTGTTTTCCTTCCCGCCGCGCGAGAATCAGCAACAATTCCTGTTCCCGTTGCAGGGAAATTCCGATAAATTGCTCCGCCTTCTGATTGTTAACCGAACGCGCCCGCACGATCGTACCGCCCGCGGCTCCCGCAGAACGCGCCGCCTCCATCGCTTCGTCCACATATCCCGCCGCGACCGCCGCCACGATCAGATCGTATTTTCTGTTTTCGTCTTTCATGATTTTACTCCCGTCGACGCTCTTTTCCGCCGCCGCGCCCGTAATCCCGTTAGCAATGATTTCCGATACCGCCGAAAGCGGAACGGTAAAACTGATTCCGCGCCCTACCAGATAGAGCGACAGCTTTTCCCCGATCGCCTGCAAGATCGCCTCTTCGTCGCTCTCCGGAATGAGACAGAGCAGTACGGACTTCTCCGCTCTCCCGATTCCCAGATAGTCGAGAACGGTCGAACGGGCGGTTCCCGTACCGGAAAAAGCAAACGACAGCGAAACGGAAAACTCGTTGAGAACGTCGACGAACGACGTCTCGTCGCCCTGATCGATCATGCTCACAAGCGCCTTTACCCGATTGGGTTTTCGCACGGAACGCGCGCCGCGCAAGACCAGATTGCGCGCGATCGGAATTTTTGCCGCCGCAGCCGCCGCCGCGGACGGCTTTTTTTGTTTCGCTACCGCGGTTTCTTTCGATCCCGTCGTTTGTTTCCGCGCCATCTCAATACACCTCGTACGTTACGATCTTATCCTCTACCGCAAGGAACGTCCGTTTGATTTTGCTCGTCTTGCGCCGATATGCGATTCCCAGAATCTGAATGGAAATCAACGGCGTCAGCGCGACGAACGCCACGCAACCGAACGCCTGCGTCATGATCGCCTCCGCGCCGTTGAGCGCTTCGCACGCCCCGATCGCCATCGGGAGCACGAAGGACGAGACCATCGCGCCGCTCGCCACGCCGCCCGAGTCGAACGCGATACCCGTAAAGAGCGGAGGCGTGAAAAACGTCAGGGCGATCGCAAGAGCGTATCCGGGAATGAGAATCCACATGACGTCGATTCCGGTCAGGATTCTCGTCATGGAGAGTCCGATGGAGACGCACACGCCCGCGCACAGTCCTTTCTTCATCGCCGCCGCACCGATCGCGCCCGCAGACATACGCTCCACCTGCTTATTCAGGACGTGAACGGCAGGCTCCGCCGCTACGACGAAATATCCGATCAACATGCCGACGGGAATGAGCAGCCATCCGCCCGCGAGCTTTGCGAGCGATTGTCCGATCTCCGTTCCGACGGGCATAAAACCGACGTTCGCGCCCGTCAGAAAGAGAACGAGCCCGACGAACGTGTAAAGAAATCCGATGAGAATTTTGAAAATCTGTTTTTTATGGAACGCGCGCGTCGTCAACTGGAAGAGCGCCGAAAACGCCAGAACGGGCGCGATCGCGACGGCGACTTCCTTCGCATACGCGCCGAAGCCGCCCAGATAGCGGAAGAGCACGCCGCGCGTGTCGTACAACGGCTCGATCGCCGTCATTTCGTAGGGAAGATCGGAGACGTTATAGATGATTCCGAGCGTGAGCACGGAAATAATCGGTCCGATGCTCGAAAGCGCGACGAGACCGAACGAATCGTCCTGCCCCTTTTTGTCGCTTCGGATCGAAGCGACGCCCACGCCGAGCGCCATGATAAACGGCACCGTCATCGGTCCCGTCGTCACGCCGCCCGCGTCGAACGCCACCGCGCGAAAATCGGACGGAACGAAAATGCTCAGAATCAGAACCGCCGCGTAAAAGACGATCAACAGAAGGGAAAGCCGGATCCGGAATACGATACGCAGCATCGCGATCATCAGAAACACGCCCACGCCGACCGCGACAGTCAGAATGAGAACGTAATTATCGACCGCGGACACCTGCTCGGCAAGGATTTGCAGATCGGGTTCGGCGATCGTCACGATGATTCCGATGAGAAAAGAAACGAACGCGATCAGCCAGACTTTCCTCGAACGCGTCACCGTCGTGCCGATTTTTTCGCCGATGACGAGCATCGACATGTCCGCGCCCAACGTGAAGCACCCCATGCCGACAATGAGCAGTACCACGCCTGCGACAAAGAGCGCGAACGTGTGCGTTTCCAGCGGCGCGATCGTAACGCTCAGAACGAGAACGATGAGCGCTATGGGAAGAATGGAGGTCAACGATTCGATGATTTTATCTTTCAAGGCAGTCGTCATGCGCAACTCCTTTCACGTCGTCCGAATCGTCGGACGGATTCAATCGGTTACGAAACGAACGGTTAGCGTTCGTATTTCCTTTCAATTGCGTTGATCTTTTCGATCCGGCGACGGTGTTTTTCCTCCTCCGAGAAGGGCGTATCCAAAAAGACGCGCACGATATCCAACGCGAGATTGACGCCCACCACGCCGCCGCCGAGCGCCAGAACGTTCGCGTTGTTGTGTTCTCTCGTCATGCGCGCGCAATACGGATCGGTGCAGAGCGCGCAACGGATTCCCGGAACCTTGTTCGCGGCAATGCTGATTCCGATTCCCGTCGTACAGACGAATACGCCGCGGTCGCATTTCCCTTCGGCGACCGCTTCCGCCGCCTTCAACGCATAATCGGGATAATCGCAGGAATCGTAGGTCGTCGTTCCGAAATCCGCGACCTCGTACCCGCCCACGGAAAGATATTTCGCGATCTCGTTTTTCAGCGTAAGTCCGCCGTGATCGCATGCAAGTGCAATTTTCATCTATTTTTTCTCCTTGAATTTAGTTTCTCCGTAACCGTCCTCTCCGATCCGCAATCCCTCGATGACGCGCGGGAACGCGGCGCGGATGGCGCGCAACGCCGCGCGGTATTCGTCGAGATCCCGCCCGTAAGGATCGGGAATTTCTTTCCCCGTATAATCGGACATGCACGTGACGTTTGGAAATTGCGACAGCCTGTTCTTCTGCGCCTGCGTCATGCAGACGACGGCATAGCTTTCCGCGATCGTCTTTTGCGTAAGCGGACGGGCGGCAAACGCCGCGTCGAACGGTATCTTCGCCTCCGAGAGCGCCTGCGCGCTCTTGGGATTGATCGGCTCGCCCGCCTGCGCGAATAAGCCCGCCGAACGGACGGTATACCACCTGATTTTTCGCCGTTTCAGTTCCTCCCGAAACGCCGCTTCCGCCATGGGAGAACGACAGGTGTTTCCCGTGCAAACGAACACGATTTTACGGTGTTTCATCTCAATACCCCCGACATGCCCTCGTCAGACGGTTCATAACGCCGTCCATCACGCCGCCGCGCAACTTCGGATCGATCGCGATCAGAAGCGTCGCGAGCGTCTCTCCCCGACGCAAAAGATCGTACAGTCTCGACGCCATCGTCTCGGGCGTATCTCCGAGATCGAGCGCCCGTACTCCGCGCGGAATATCTCCGTGCGCGCACAAAAGCCACGGAACGCCGCCGCTTTGTTCCTCTTCCCGATAGCGCGCCATCGCCTCGTCGAGCGTCTCGCAATACGCCGTGCGACAGCGCGGCGAATAATGTTTATACGCCATGCCCGGGCTCTTGGGTTTTTCGCCCGTCTTCGGAACGTAAACGCCGCAATCCCCTGCGACCTGCGCGATCATTTCGCGCGTCACGAGCCCCGCCCGTAAAATCTGCGGAACCGCGCCCGTGCAATCGAGCACCGTGCTTTCGATTCCGCCCGAAGACGCGCCTCCGTCGAGAATGAGCGGGATCTTTCCCGCAAAATCGTCGTAGACGTGTTGCGCCGAAACGGGACTGACGTGTTTGGACAGATTCGCGCTCGGCGCAACGATGGGAAGATCGACCGCGCGCAAAAACGCCTGCGCCGCGGGCGACGACGGCACGCGAACCGCGAGCGTGGGCAGTCCGCACGAGACGAGACGGCTCACCTTTCCGTCGGAAGGATAGACCATCGTAAGCGGACCGGGAAGAAAGCGTTCTCTGAGCGCGCGCGCATACGGCGGCTCTCCGTCGATGAGCGAGGACAGCCCGTATTCCGAATGAACGTGCGCGATGAGCGGATTGTCGGACGGCCGCCCCTTGACCCGGAACACTTTCGCGACGGCTTCGTCGTTGCGCGCGTCTGCGCCGAGCCCGTAAACCGTCTCGGTATGAAACGCGACGAGCTCGCCCGCAAGAATGAGTCGCCGCGCAAGCGAAAGCGACTCTTCGCTGATCGGTAAAATCTGCGTCTTCATCTCAGTCGAAGGGCGCGTCGTCCGACGGTTCTCCGTCCGCGACCGACGCTCCGTATCCGTCGTCCTGCGGGAACGCCTCGTCGGCGGAAGGATTCTCTTCCCAATCCGCGCGCTTGGGCTTCCCGTATTGCGGCTCTTCGTCGGGCGCGCCCTGCGCGTCCACGTCCACGAATTTCGTGCTTTCGCCGATAAAGCGCAGTTGCACTCTTCCGCAGCTGCCGTTTCTGTGCTTGGCGATGATGAGTTCGGCGGCGCCTTTGACGATTTTGCCCGAAGCCAGCTCTTCGGGCGTGGCGGACGTGTCGGGACGGTTGATGAACATGACGATATCCGCGTCCTGCTCGATCGCGCCCGATTCGCGCAAGTCGGAGAGCTGCGGCTCTTTGGTCTGAATGCGTCGCAACTGCGACAGCGCGATCACGGGCACGTCCAGCTCTTTTGCCATGATTTTCAGATCGCGCGAGATCGAAGCGATCTCCTGCTGTCTGTTTTCGGTGTTCGCGTACTTCGTCTCCCCGCCCATGAGCTGAATATAGTCGATCATGATGAGATCGAGCGCGCCCTCCGCGCTCTTCAACCGTCTGCACTTGGACAGAATTTCGGCGGGAGAAGTGCGCGAATTGTCGTCGATGAACACTTTGCTCTTCTGCAATTTATCGCTTGCAAGCATGAGATTTTTCCAATCTTTCCCTTTGAGGTCCCCCGAAAGCGCCTTTTCCATGCTGACGTTCGCGTATGCGCAGAGCAGACGCTGTACGATCTGAATGCGCGGCATTTCCAACGAGAACACGGCGCAGACTTTGCCTTTGCGGAGCGCCGCGTTCTCCACGACGTTCATCGCAAGCGAGGTCTTTCCCTGTCCGGGGCGCGCCGCGAGCACGATCAGGTCGGATTTCTGCAATCCGTTCGTCATGCGGTCGAGCTGGCGGAACCCCGTCTCTATGCCGCGATAGGCGTTCGGATCGGACTGAATGTTCTCGAATTTCTGCAAGACCTGCTGGATCGCCTCCCCGTCCGACAATCCGACGAGCGCCGTCTTGTCGCCGCGCTTCGACACGTCGTAAACCTGCTTTTCCGCAAACGCGAGCGCGTCGCGCTCTTCCGCGCCCTTCATGCTGTTTTCGATGATTTCCTTTGCGGCGCGAATGAGCGTGCGGTTGACGGAATCCCGCCGCACGATTTCGAGATAATGCTTATAATTCGCCGCGGAAGGCGTGATCTGCGCAAGCTCCGTGACGTAGGCGATGCCGCCCGCGCGTTCGAGCTTTCCGTCCCGCTCCAACCGATCGCTGAGCGTCACCACGTCGACCGCCACCCGACTGCCGTATACCGCCTTCATCGCGGAAAGCACTTCCTTGTGCGATTCCTGATAGAAATCCTCTTCGCGGAGCGTCTCCAACAGTTCGGACTGTATTTCCCCGTCGATGAGAATACAGCCGAGCAACGCCGCTTCCGCGTCTAAATTGTGCGGCATCTGATTGATCGCCATTCTCTCTCCTCCTGCGTACTCAGATTAGCGTTTCAAATTCTTCCAGAGCGTCTCCGAACGCCTTCATCGCGGCTTCAAAGGGCGCGTCCGTGGACAGATCCGCGCCCGCGATTTGCAAAAGCGACACGGGATCGGTCATTCCGCCGCTTGACAGGAAGCGCAGATAATCGCGTACGGCGGGTTCGCCCTCCGCGAGAATCCGATCCGCGATCGTGATCGCCGCCGTGATCCCCGTCGCGTATTTATATACGTAAAACGACGTATAGAAATGCGGAATCCTCGCCCATTCGATGGCGATCTCCTCGTCCTGAACGACCGGTTCGCCGTAGTATTTCCGATTGAGTCCGAGATACAGCTCGGACAGATTTTCCTGATTGAGGGGCTCGCCGCGCTCCGCCATCGCGTGCGCTTCCTGCTCGAACTCCGCGAACTGCGTCTGACGGAAGAGTGTGGCGCGGATGGTATCGAGCAGATAACTGAGCAGATATTTCCTGAGCGCGCGATCCTCCGTCGTCTTTAACAGATAGCGGAGCAACAGCATTTCGTTGACCGTGCTCGCGACTTCCGCCACGAAAATTTTATAATCCGCTTTCGCCTGCGGCTGCGTTCGCGCGGAAAAATAGGTATGCAAGGCGTGCCCTAATTCGTGCGCGATCGTGAATACGTCCTGCGTCGTCTCCTGATAATTGAGAAGCACGAACGGGTGAATCCCGTACGCGCCGACGGAATACGCGCCGCTGCGCTTCCCCTCCGTCTCGCAGACGTCGATCCAGCCCTCGTCTCTCCCCTTTTTCAGCAGTCCGAGATACTCCTCTCCGAGCGGCGCAAGCCCTTTCAGAACGAGCTCGAACGCGTCCTCGTAGGACAGCCTCAGTTCCGCGTTTTCAACGATCGGAACGTGAAGATCGTACATGTGCAGTTCCTCGTAACCGAGCGCGCGTTTTCTATCCGCGACGTACCGATGCAACAGGGAGACGTTCTCTCCGACCGTTCGGACGAGATTTTCGTAGACGGACTCCGCAACATCCTCCTGAAACAGCGCCATGGAAAGGCAGGAGGAATACCCGCGCGCGGTCTTATAAAACACGTCCTTTTTGACGTTTGCGTAATAGACGGTCGCCAACGTATTGACGATCTTCCGATAGGCGGAATAGTATAGCCCGAACGCTTCCGCGCGCTTCGCCCTGTCGCGCCCGCTCAGAATCACCGAATACAGTCCGTGGGAGAGCGGCTGTCGCTTTCCCTCCCATTCGATCTCGGGCAGATTGAGTTCGGCGTTGTTGAGCATGGTGAACGCGTCCTCTGCGGCGCAGAGCGGCTCGCCCGCGAGCGCGAGAATGCGCTCTTCGCCCTCCGATAAGACGTGTTTCTTTTCGGCGACGAGCCGACGGAAGGTATAATCGTAATCTTTCAGCCGCGCGTCCTCCGCGAATCCCGACAGCGTCTCGTCGGAAAGCGCGGAAAGTTCGGGCGTAACGAACGCCGTCTCCGCGCCCAAGCGGGAAAAGAGCGAAAGCGTGCGGGAAAGATACCCGTCGTATCTGGAAACGCGGAGATCTTCGTCGTGACGGAGATGCGCGTAAACGTACAGACGGAGCAATTCGCGTTCAAACTCCTCTTCCGCGCGGAAATAAGCGAGCACGCCCTCCGCCGTCGTCAGACTGCCTTTGTACGCCTTGAAATCAAGTTTCTTTTCCAACGCCGCAAACGCCCGTTCCCATGCTTCGTCCGTCGGAAAAATATCCGTCGTTCTCCATTTGTACTGCTGTTCGATCTCGTTCCGCTCCATATTCTTTCCTCAATTCTTAAAGCTGTGAATGGGCGCGGGAATGAGCCCTCCCCGCCCGATGAACTTGCCCGCGTCCCCCGTATGAACGGGCATGACGGGCGCGCGGCCGAGCAAGCCGCCGAAACTGACCTGATCGCCCACCTTTTTCCCGACGGCGGGTATCACGCGCACCGCGGTCGTCTTGTTGTTGATCATGCCGATCGCCGCTTCGTCCGCGATGATCGCGGACACGGTGCTCGCGGGCGTATCGCCGGGAATCGCGATCATGTCCAGACCGACCGAGCAGACGCAGGTCATCGCTTCGAGCTTATCCAGCCCGATCCTGCCTGCCTCCGCCGATTCGATCATGCCGATATCCTCGGACACGGGTATGAAGGCGCCCGATAATCCGCCCACGCGCGAGGACGCCATCACGCCGCCCTTTTTCACCGCGTCGTTGAGCATGGCGAGCGCCGCCGTCGTGCCGTGACAACCCACGACTTCGAGCCCGAGCTCTTCGAGGATATGCGCCACCGAATCCCCGCGCGCGGGCGTGGGCGCAAGAGAAAGGTCTACGATTCCGAACCGCGCGCCGAGACGGTTCGCCGCCTCTTTGGCGATCAACTGCCCCGCGCGGGTGATCTTGAACGCGGTCCGTTTGATCGTCTCCGCCGCGTCCGTCAAGTCTGCGTCCGGAACGGCTTTCAACGCATGCTGTACCACGCCCGGACCGGAAACGCCGACGTTGACGACCGTGTCCGCTTCCCCTACGCCGTGGAACGCGCCCGCCATAAAGGGATTATCCTCCACCGCGTTACAGAATACGACGAGCTTCGCGCAGCCCTTTCCGTCCTCGTTCGCCGTGAGACGGGCGGTCTTTAACACGATTTCGCCCATCTGCCGCACGGCGTCCATATTGATTCCCGATCTGCTCGATCCGACGTTGACGGACGAACACAGCCGTTCCGTCTCGGCGAGGACTTCGGGAATCGTCTCTAAAAAGGTCTTCTCATAGTCCGCCGTTCCCTTGTGGACGAGCGCGGAATACCCGCCGAGAAAGTCGATTCCCAGCTCGCGCGCCGCCCTGTCGAGCGCCTTACCGACGAGCGCGCTCCGTTCGGGGAACGCCGCCGTCACCAAGGATACGGGCGTCACCGAAACGCGTTTGTTGACGATGGGAATCCCGTATTCTGCGGAGAGCGCGTCCGCGGTTTCCACGAGGCGCTCCGCCTTTTTCGTCACGCGGTCGTAGACGGCGCGCGCCGTCAGTTCCGCGCTCTCGCGCACGCAGGGAAGAAGGGATATGCCCATCGTCACCGTGCGGATGTCGAGGTGTTCTCTTTCGATCATGTCGATCGTTTCCAATACGTCGAATTTACTGAACATACGTTACGCCTCAGATATTGTGCATGGCGTTAAAGATGTCCTCGTGCTGAATCCGCACGGACATCCCGATCGCACGCCCCATCTCTTCGCAATCTTTGGAAAGACTTGCGAGATCCTCTTTGCTTTCGGAGGTATCCACCATCATGATCATTGCGAATTTATCTCCGAGAATGGTCTGCGAAATGTCCTCGATGTTGACGTTCCGCTCCGCAAGGAAACAACTCACTTTCGCGATGATTCCCCGCCTGTCCGTGCCCGTTACCGTTACGACTGCGCGCATTTGTTTCTTCTCCTTATTTCTACTTAAAAATTTGATTCGCTTTCTCAGGCGTTTTGCCCGCCTTTCCCGCGGATTATTTCTCTTCCGCGGCGGTCTCTCCCGCCGTTTTCAAAACCGTTTCCACAACGATCTCTTCCGTTCCGTTCTCCTCGGAGAGCTCGGTCTCCGCGCGCGAGAGAATCTCGTACGCGATGAGCAGATTCCCCTGCGAAACGAAGCGCACCGTATCGCCCGGTCGGAAGGGCGGATACTCCTTTTCCCCGTCGACGTAGATCGCCCTGATCATCGTCTCGTCGCGTTTCGCGCCGCGGACGGTAAAATTCGCCACGTTGACGTCCACGCCGTCGCGCGTCGTCCAATCGTCGATCTCCGCAAAGGGCGCTACGCTGCACTCTTTGAGCCCGACGGAGATGAATCTGAGCATCTTGCAATAGCTGTTCGACCGTTTGAATTTGATTCCCATATAGGGAAAGAGGAAACAGATCAGCACCGCCGTCACGCCGTACGTCGTCCATCTCACCCAGCCTTGGTTCGGATCTTCATAGGGCAACGAGACGAAATACGCGAACGTCGCGATGACGAACGCGAGATACGCGCCGCAAAGCGCAAAAAACAGTCCGAGAATTCTTCTCCGCTGTACGACGGCGTTCCAATAATCTTCGTCCGAATACAGTTTTATCATTTCCGACTCCTTTGGTCTTGTTTATAGTCCGTTCTGAGATACCTCCAACCGCTTTCGGAGCGAACGAACAGCTCGTATCGGTCCCCGTATTCCGCAAACAGATAGCCGGGATGCCCCTCCGCTTCGTAATAGCGCGGAAGCTCGTCCGGCGTGGAGTTCTGCGTCTTTTCGCGCGCCGCGCCTTTCGGTTCGGACGGTTCCGTTTTCTTTCCCGCGGCGCCCGACCGTCTCCGGCGTTCGCGCAAGTCCCGCAGCCAACCGAACAGCGAGAGCCCGACGAAAAAACACAATCCGAGGAAAAAGTAAACTTTCCCGCCGTCGAACGCGCGGAAACAGAGCTGTAAAAATCCGCACGCCGCCAGATACAGAGCGAGCAGACGCACTTTCAGCAATTTTAGGATATTATAAACGATTTTCAGGCAAAACGCAAGCAAATGCGCCGCGCTCCGCAACGCCGTCCGAACGATCCGCACGGATTTCTTTTACTCCGTAATAAAGAGCACGCCGAGCGTATTTCTCCCGCAGTGCCCCGTGATGACCGATCCCGCGACCGTTTCGATCACTTCGTCGAATCCGAACGACGCCGCAACTTCCCGTTTCGCCGTCTCTACGAGATCGGCGTCCGCGCAACTGTGCGTGATGAAACAGCGCGTCTTATCGTAAGCGGGGTATTGTTCTTTGAGATCGGCTATGTAATTTTTGATACATTTCCGCATATCGCCGCGGTATTTTTTGAGCGCGACGAGCTGCCCGTCCTGCATTTCGATGAGCGGATGAATCTTCAACAAATTCGCCCCGTACATCGCCATACGCGAACATCTTCCGCCCTTATAGAGATAATCGAGCCGATCGGGCACGAAAGAAGTGTTCGTCCGCGCGGACAGCGCGACGACCGTCTGATAGATTTCTTCCGCGCTTTTCCCCTCTTCGGCGAGATCCGCCGCCTTCATGACGAGCAAGCCCTGTCCGCTCGAAAGCGCCTTGCTGTCGACGACGTAGACGGATGTTCCGAACGGCTTCGCGCCTTCCGCCGCATAGTTGTACGCGGACGAAGCCTTTGCGGAGATGTTGAAATGAATCACCGTCTCGCCCGCTTCGACGTACCGACGGAAAAAGTCCTCGTAGTCCGCTATGCTCGGACAGGCGGTTTTGGGCAGTTCGTTCGTGCGCGCGACGTAATCGAAAATATCTTGCGGCGTAATATTGACGCCGTCGAGAAAGCTCTCCCCTCCCAGTGTTACGCTGAGCGGCATCACGCCGATTCCTCTGCGACCGATCTCCTCACCGAGATCGCAAGTGCTGTCCGTCGTAATTCGGATTTTCATAATTCGTTCCTCTCTTGTTTTGATCGTTATATTTTGAATAAGCCGACGAGAAAGAGATGCGCTTCTTCCCATGCGGTCGTAATTCCTTTGATTGCAATCGCCCATTCGGGAACCACCCCGACGACGTCTTCCTTCCGATAGCAGCCGAGCACGCGCGAATCGGTGCTGTTTCCGCGGTTGTCTCCGAGAAAGAAGATCTCTCCCGCGCCCACCGTGACGACGGCAAAGTCGCTCGTCTTTCCCTTCGCATAGTCCTCGTCGAGCGGAACGAACTCCGCCGTTCCGGCGCGGCGGACGGACACGCAACCGTTCCGACACGTCACTTCGTCTCCCTCGACTGCGATCAGGCGTTTGATGATATAGTCACCCGAAAGCGTGATATTGTGGCCGTTCGCTTCGTTCTTGTGTTCGCGCACGTCGATGATCACGACGTCTCCCGGTTGCGCCTCCCGTTCCACGGCGTAGAGAAAGTCGCCGTTCTTCACCGTATCGTTCATGGAACTTCCGACCACGTTGACGCCGAAGCAGAACGTCTTGACGAGAAAGTCCGACAAAACGATCAGAATCAGTAGAACGAGCAGAACGGACAATACGGCAGAACCCCGATCGAAGCGCTCGCGTTCGTTGAGCATGCGGGGGCGGCGGGGGCTCATGCTTCCTCCCCGCCGACGATCCGACGCGCCCGTTTGCCGAGCTCGTCGGGCGTAAGCATCACGATCCGTCCGCACGTTTCGCATCTGATTTTGAAATCCGCGCCCGTCCGTACGATTTTCCACAGGGTTCCGCCGCAGGGGTGCGGCTTTTTCGTTTCCAGCAATACGCCGAGTTTTAATTCGCTTATAACCATATCACGTTATTGAAACAAATCTCCTTTCCGTCCAGAACGAGCGCGGATACGTCGCGGAAATCTTTCAGAGAAGCGCCCGTCGCCGTCTTGAAATCTCCCGCTTTCATGCGGATATTCTTCCACTTTCCGCCCTTTTCGACCTTCGTTTCGCACGAATAGAGCACCGTACCGCCCTCTTCCTTGCGTTCAAACGAGACACGGCAGACGCCGCCCGTCGCCGAATAGGCGTCGAATTGCAGCTCCGCGTTTTCGGGCGCGCGGTAGCGCGGTTCTCCTACGCGGAAGGAGAGCAATCCCAGATCGCAGGCGATCCCGGGAATCCCGCCGTATCCCGTCGCCATGCGCGTCGTCGCGCCTTTATCCGCTACGAAACAGTCCGCGATCGTTCTGGCGCGCTGGCGGTAGGCGATAAAGCCGTTGAGCCCGTCCTGCGAGGAATAGACCACGCGCGTCTTTCCCGACGTGTTGCGATAGCGGCGGTCGGTCGTCACTTCCTTGATCTTCGACGTCACGCTGAATCCGTTCGTATAACAGACGAACGCGTAGACGAGCACGCGCGAACTCCCCTCGTACAGATCGAGCGGGCAGACGCAGGAGTTCTCCGTCCGGTCTGATTCCGCCGCCAGCACGCGCGTCCACTCCCGCGAACGGTAATCGGTGATCTCTTCCGCATAAAACACTCCGCATTCTTCGATCTCGCCCGATTCGTCGAACACGCCCTTCGCCACGAGTCTGCCGTCCGCGTCCTCTTCCACATTCACTCCGATCGGTTTACTCAGATAGACGGAGCGACCTTTGAGATATTTATCGAGGAAGAAATACAGATCGGCAAGCGTATGTTCTCCCATCATGCCGTTGCCGCGGGCGGAAAAGAGAATGGCTTTTTCCACGTCGGGATTGATCTGCTGGAAGGTGTCGTACACTCTGTCGCAATTATATTTTTTGTCGTTGATCGCGCACAGCAGGAGCACGGGACATTTGCAGTACGGCGCATAGCTCTGCGATTCCACGCCCGCAAGAAACCGGTGCCGCTCCGCGTCGAACGTATGCCCGCTCTCCGGTCCGAACTTCATAAAATCGCGATAGGCGAGCCAACCCGCCGCGCAGACGGTGATCAGACAGTCCAGCGGCGCGAACGGCGCGATCTTCCAGAGCACTTCCCCGCCCGTTCTGATTCCGATGGCGCCGACTTTGGAAACTGCGGGCTTTTCGCGCAGATAACGCACCGCATAGCGCGCGACCGCCGCCCATTCGTACCAGCTCGTCTCTTTCGCCGTCCGGTCGGCGTGCGTCATCGCCCGCCCCGCCCGCGCGTAATTCGCATAGTCCACGTCCTCGGGATAGACGGTGTACCGATCGGTGCCGTCGTCGCCGCAATAGTCCGTGCAGAGAACGGCGTACCCGCGATCGTTGAGCATTTTCACAAACGTTTCGTCAACGGGCAAGCCCGCCTCGAAGAGCGTCAGAACCGCCGCTTCCGCGCCGTCCGGCTCGTAATATCGGGAAAATATTTTCACTCTGCCCGTCGCGGTCTGTCTGCCGTAAAAATACGCTTCCCGCACGACGACGTTCCCCTCTCTCCGTTCGGAGACGATCTCTTCGTTCAGGGGCAACGTGTCGTCGAAATCCCGCCACAACGTTACGGGCGTCAAGATCTGATTCGCCACCGCATCCTCCTCATTCCGCATGAATTTGCGAACCGTGTTTTTCGTTCGCTTTCACTACCGTCAGTTTACGATCGATTCTGTGTTTGAGTTCCTCCACGTGAGAAATAATCCCGATGGAGAAATTTTCGCTCCTCAACTTTTCCAGACTGTCCATCACGGTATCGACCAGCCGTTCGTCCAGCGTGCCGAATCCTTCGTCGAGGAAAAAGAATTCGCCGGATCGGAGCGACCGCGCGCAGATCTCCGCGCTCAGCGCGAGCGCCAGCGACAGCGATACGAGAAAGGTTTCCCCGCCCGAAAGCGTATGCACGCCCCGCGTCTTGCCGCCGTTGAAATTGTCTCCGACGGCGAACCCGTCGTCGTACCTGAGAAAATATCTGCCGTCCGTCAGAGTGAGCAGCCGTCCGCTCGCCGTGAGCGCAACGTTCTGCAAATACTCTTCCGCCGCGTATTCCATGAATTTATTGCCTTCCAACAGCTTTTTCAGCCGTTCAAACAGCTCCGTCCGCTCTTTCGCCGCGCAATAATCGCGTTCAAGCCCGATCTTCCGGACGAGAGCCTCTTCGTTCCGTCTCAGGCGGTCTCTCAAAAGCGCGAGCTCCTTCGACGCCTCTTCCGCCTCCCGTTCCCGCGCGGAGAGCGTCTCCCGCGCCAGAGCGAGCCGCTCCGCCGTTCCGTCGGTCAGATCCTCCCGTTGCAGCTCCTCCAACCGCGCCGATACCGCCGCGTATGCGTTCTTCCATTCGTTCAACCGCGCGGAAGCGCGCTCCGCGTCGCCGTACCGTTCGGTCAGCGCGCGCGCTTCGTCCGCCGTTCGGAAATCTCCCGCTTTCAGGGCGGTCTCCGCGCGCGCAACCGCAGCGTTTTTCGCGCTCTCCGCGCCCGTCAGCGCGGTCTGAGCCGCCGCCAGCGCGGCTTGCGCCGCCGAAAACTCCCGCTCCGCGCGCTGTAACCATTCGGCGCGCGCCTTCTTTTCGCGCCGCTTCTCTTCCAGCGCGCGCCCCGCCTCTTCGGGAGAAAGATCGTCCTCGGTCGGAAGCGTTTTTTTCAGCTCTTCGAGCTCCTCTTTCAGACGGACGCCCTCCGTTTGCAGGCTCTGCAACGTCGCCTTGTGCGCTTCGTACGCGCCGTTCCGCTTTTCCAGCGCGAGCAGTTTTTCCCGCGTCTCTTTTTTCTCCCGTTCCGCACGCTCGTATTCCGCGCGCAGGCGGGAAAATGCCGTCCGTTCCCCCTCGGAGAGCGATCGGTACTTTCCGATCAAAGGATTGATCCGCGCCTCCGCAACGGGGAATTCTTCGGCGAGCGCCGTCAGTTCGTCCGCGAACGCGCCGTACTCTTCTCGGAACAGCTCCGCCTTGACGTGCCGTTCCGCAAACGCCACGAAATCGCCCTCTCCGAGACTTTGCAAGAACTCGGTCAACGCGGCGCGTTCGGACGCATAGTCGAATCCGACGAACCGCGTCGCCTCCTCCCGATACCCGCGCCGCGCGGCGGCGAGTTTCTCCTCTTTGTCCGCGATGAGTTTTTTCGTGCGCGCAAGTCCTTCCGCAAGCGCGCGCCGTTCGGTCAGCCGCGCGATCTCCCCTTCGAGCGCCTCGGTCTCGTGCGCGCGAGCCGCTTCCTCCGCCTCTTTCCGCGCGGTTTCCGTGCGCGCCTGCGCCCGTTCCAACGCGCTCTCAGCTTCCGAAAGCGTTTTTTCCGCTTTTGTACGTTCCTCTTCCGCGGAGACGACGCGTTCGGCGCGTTCGAGTCGGGAGAGCCCGCTCTCCAACGCCCGCATCTCCTGCTCCTGTCGTCCGAGTTCGGAAAACCTCGCGCGGACTTTTTCCGATTCCGCGCGTTTTTCGCACAGCGCGCAGACGCGCCGTTCCTCTTCCCGCGCGCCCGCAAGCTCCGCTTTCAGCCGCGTCTGACGCGCCTCCGTCTCGACGATCGCCGCGGAGAGCGTACGGTTTCCGTCCTCCGTAATCTCCGCGTACGGTTCGAGCTTCGCCGCCAGCACGTCGCGCTCGCCCTTGGATGCGCCCCAACGCGCGTTCACCTTCTTTACGAGCCGCTCTCCGTACTCTTCCAGATCGAAGAGTCGGGAGACGAGTCTCAGTCTGTCCGAACGCGCCGAACGGACGAATTGTGCGAATTCGCCCTGCGGAAGCGCGATGCACTTTTCAAAATCGCGCTGTTCCAGCCCGACGATTTCTTTCAGTCGGGCGTTGACGTCGCGCACGCCTTCGGAGATCGCGATCAGCTTCTCTCCGTCCCGTTCGTACAGTTTCGCGCTCTGCACGGCGTTCTTGCGTTTGATTTCCCGCTCCGCGCGGAATACGCGCCGCCGTCCCCCGTAAACGGTCTCGAATTCAAAATGGACGTACGCTCTGTCCGTACGGTAATTGATCACGTCGGCAATGCTTCCCGTGCGCGAACGCGCCACGTCGCCGTAGAGCGCGAATCCGATGCAGTCCAGAATCGTGCTCTTGCCCGATCCCGTATCCCCGAAGATGCCGAAGAGCCCGTAATCGAGCAACGCGCGGAAGTCGATCTCCGCAGGTTCGGAAAAGGAATTGACGCCGCAAAATCCGAGATGGATCGGTTTCATACCTCTTCCTCCAACAGGGAAAGAAAGGTCGTCTTTAATCTCTCTTCCGGTTCCGTTCCGTATGCGGAGCGGTAAAATTCGGTAAACAGTTCCGCCGCCGTCAGCTTCGAGCGGCAGACCGCCGTTTCAGGGTTCGTTCCGCCGTTCACCTGCGCGATCAGCGAGACCAGCCCCTCGTTCCGCTCCCGCAACGCCTGCGTTTCCGAAGCGGTCAGCGGCGCGGTAAGGTGCAGCGTCAGTTCCAGATAACAATCGGGGTAGCGCGCAAGCAGAGCGAGCGCGTCGTCCACGCCGTTCGCTTCCAGACGCACGAGCCGCTTCCCCGATCGCAACGCGATCTCCTTTTCGACAAAGATTTGCGTGCCCGAAGTACGAAGCAGAAGCACGCGCTTTTCCGCGCTTTCGTCAAAGGAATATTGCAGCGGCGAGCCGCTGTAATAGACGTTTTCGCCCAATTTCTGCGGTTTATGCAGATGTCCGAGCGCGACGTAACCCGTCTCGGGAAGGCAATGAAGCGGAACCGCCCGCGCGCCGCCGAGATCGATATCCCGTTCGCTCTCGCTCGTTTTCCCGCCCGCGACGAAGAGATGGCTCAATAACACGTGCGGCATATCCCCCCGATACGCCGCGTCTCCGCGCGAAATCCAACGCGCGGCGCGTTCGGGAAAACTTTCCTCCGTCTTTTCCTCGCGGAAGCGCGCCTCGTTCGGATAGGGCAGTACGTTGAGATAGACTTTCTCCCCCTTTTCGTCGCCGACGACCAGATACCCGTCTCCCGATTCCGTCACGCGGACGGGGCGCGTTCCGTCCGTACGGAAAGAATACGGTTTGTTGCCGATCAGATAGATCCCCTGCTCCTCCGCAAGCGGCGCGGAAGCGGTCAGACGGACGCCGTCGTCGTGATTTCCGCTCACGATCACGACCGCGCGCGAATCTCCCGCGATCCGCTTGACCGCGCGGAAAAACGCCTCTTCCGCCTCGGAAGAGGGCAAATAGGTGTCGAATACGTCGCCCGCCACGAGCACGAGGGAAACTTCCTCCCGCTCGCAGATTTCCGCGATTTCTTCCAACACCGCAATCTGTTCGGGCAGGCGTTCCCTGTCCGCCAGCCGCTTTCCGACGTGCCAGTCGGACGTGTGCAGTATGTTCATCGTTATTTTTGTCGGCAAATTTTTCCGAACGGAAAAAAAGCTTTGCTTTTCGCCCTCGGGTATGATATACTATTATACAACGGCTCGCAAAAAAAAGCAAGCGTTCGGAGTCACTCTATGTCATTCAGCACCTTTTCGGGAGAATTTACCGCGCACATGTTCACTAGCGTGGAAAATCAATTCATTACCAAATATCTGCCGCAGGCGGACGGCGACGCCGTACGCGTCTATCTCTACGGACTCTACCTCTGCCAATGCGCGGAGGATTTCGACGCGGAATCCTGCGCCAAACTGCTCCGCCTGACGCCCGAAAAACTGCTCGAAATTTATTCGTTCTGGGAAGAGTGCGACCTCGTGCATATCCTGTCCAGAAATCCGCTCTACGTGCAATATCTGCCCGTGAACCCCGCAGTCGGGAAGCCGAAGCCCGTCCGCGCGGAGAAATACGCCGAATTCAACCGCGAATTTTACAAGCAGTTACAGCGCGCGGGAAAAGAATTCAAACCTTACGAAATGCAACGCATTTTTGAATTTCTCGAAAGCAGTCCCATGGAACAGCAGGCGTTCCTGCTCGTCTCCGAGTACTGCGTGAAAAAGGACGGAGAGAAGCT
>CAMGEK010000014.1 GCA_946055105.1 uncultured Clostridia bacterium | reverse complement strand
GATCTGCGTCGTCTCCATCTCCATGCGCGCTCCCTCGTCAAGAAAAACTTCCGTCGTGGGATTCATGACCTTCCCGCCTTCTCCGTTCCCTTCGCCGTAGTGCTTCTCGACGTACTTCACTTTCGCGTTTTTTCCGACGCGGAAGGTATGCACGCCGCTGTGCTCGGACTGTTGCACGCCGCAGTTATGAATCCCGCACCCCGCGATAATCAGCACGTCCGCGTCCTCTCCGATATAAAAATCGTTATAGACCGTCTCTTTGAGTCCCGTCTCGGTCAATATGACGGGAATGTGTACGCTCTCGTTCTTCGTTCCCGCTTTCACGAGGACGTCGATTCCCGGTTTCCCGTCCGATTTCGTCGCGATTTCGACGTTTGCGGTTGAACGCCGCCCGTCGCTCGCGCCGTTTTTTCTGATATTGTACGCCCCCTCGGGCACGTTATGCAGATCCGCGATTTGTTTCAAAAGTTCCTTTTCGATTTCGTCCATCTCAGCCCTCCAACTTTTCCGTCAACGCGCGGCATGCGCTCGTGCCGAGCAGACAGGGCAGAACCTCTTCCCGCGTTCCCTCTTCTTTCACCCGTCCGTCCGCAATGACGACGATTTTATCCGCGATATTGAGAATGCGCTCCTGATGGGAAATGATGAGAATGTTTCCGCGCGTTTTCCGGTCCATCTTCTCAAACACGCCGATGAGACTGTTGAAACTCCAAAGATCGATGCCCGCCTCGGGCTCGTCAAAGACGGAAAACTTCGTGCCGCGCGCGAGAATCGTGGCGATTTCGATGCGTTTCAGTTCCCCGCCCGAAAGAGACGCGTCCACTTCCCGATCGATATAGTCTCTTGCGCACAAGCCGACTTCGGACAGAAAAGCGCAAAGTTCGTTGACCGAAAGTTTCTTCCCCGCGGCGATCGACAGGAGATCTTTCACCGTGATCCCCTTAAAACGCACGGGCTGCTGAAAAGCGTAGGAAATCCCCCGCTTCGCGCGTTCGGTCACGGACAGTTCGGTGACGTCCTCGCCGTCCAGATATATTTTTCCGCTCGTCGGTTTGACGATCCCCGCAATGACCTTCGCGAGCGTGCTCTTTCCGCTTCCGTTCGGTCCCGTGATCGCGACGAACCGCTCGTCCGCCTTTAACGATACGTCTTTCAGAATTTCTTTCGTGCGTCCGCCGCTCTCCGCCGTATAGCAGACGTGCTTCAACTCCAACATACCTTTCTCCTTAATCTGCCGAACATTATAGCACGTTCCGTCAAAAAAGTATACCGTTTTCCGCCGCCTTTTTCCTCAGTCGGTAAATTCTTCCGCGCGGCGGAGCGTCGGAAATGCCGATCCGCCCCGTTCCCCCCGCGCCAATTCGGAAACGCTTCGGACATGGTATGCCTTTCCGGGGAAAAAGCGATCCGTCACAGATTCTTCGGCGATTCCTCGTCCTCCGCTTCGGGAGCGGGAAATTCCGCCCAGAAACAACTCCCTTTCCCGACCTGCGAGAGCACGCCGAATCGGAATCCGTGGCTTTCGAGTACGGTTTTCACGATGGAAAGGCCCAATCCCGTCCCCTTTACGGGGCGTTTATGCGTCTCCGCGGAACGGTAATACCGCTCCCAGATCCCGTCGATCTCTTCGGGCGCGATTCCGTTTCCGCTGTCGACGACTTCAAATCGGGACACCTTTCCCTTGCCGTATAAGCGGACGACGATTTTTTTATCCGCGCCCGTATAGTTGACCGCGTTGCCGATCAGATTATAGAGTACCTGCCCGATCTTCTCCTGATCCGCGCGGGTATAGAGATCCTCTTCGATCTCCCGTTCGATGACGTAGCCCTGCGTTTGCGAGAGATAATCGAACTTCTCCGTCACGGCAAACAGATATTCGCTGAGATTGAACACGCCGACTCGCAACGCGCCCATTCCCGCCCGCAGTTTGGAGATATCGAGCAGATCGTTCACGAGCGCCGTCAGACGGTCGCTCTCTTCGATGATGATTTTCGCGTGCGCGTCACGTTTGACGGGATCGCTCCCCGAAATTTCACGGATCATCGAAGCGTACGCCTTGATCATCGTAAGCGGCGTTTTGAAATCGTGGGAGACGTTGGCGATCAGTTCTTTCTGCATTTTGTCCGCTTTGGAAATTTCCTCCCGCGCATAGTCGAGCGTCTCGGACAATTCGCTGATCTCCGTACAGTAATAATCCTCGCGGAATTTCACGTCGTAATCCCCGCGCGCGAACAGTTTCGCCTTCTCGGTCACGTCCGTCACCGAACGCGCGATCAACATGCTGACGAACCCGCTTACAACAAAGGAGAGTAAGAGCGCGAACAAACCCGTTATCACCGTGCGCAGGCGCAACGTTCCCGAAATTTCCGCCATCGACTGCGACGTGCTCGTGACGTAAACGTACCCGCTCTCCCCCGAGACCGTGACGGAGGAAACGAACGCGTATTCCTGTTTGTTCGGCTTGAATACCACGTCCTCGCCCCCCGCCTCTTTGAGACGGGTTCGGATCTCCGCAACCACGGGAACGAAATCCGTCTCCGTTTCGGGCAGAGAGCGCGTCCCGTCGGCGGAGAGAAGATAGGCGTTTACGCTGTTTTTCTTGGAAAGATCATGCAGATACACTTCCAGCTCGTCGCCGTCGAGCCGCTCGCTCAACCGAACTTTCGCCGTCAACGCCTCCCCCGCTTCCCGCACTTCCGCAACCGTCTGTTCGCGGTATTCGCGGTATAAAAGCATGTTCTGTACCACGCCGAAAATCGCGATCAGCGCGAACGAAAACACCGTGAAACTCGCCCACAGAATAAAACTCAGACTCTTGCCCGACCGCTTCTTTTTTTCCGTTTGATTTTCCGCCGTCTTCACGTCAAGCCTCGAACTTATAACCGAGGCCGCGCAGCGTTACGATAAATTTCCGATAGGATTTGAGATTCCCGCGCAGCATTTTCACGTGCGTGTCCACCGTCCGGTCGTCGCCGTAAAAATCATATCCCCAGACGTCGGAGAGCAACTTTTCCCGCGTGAGCGCGATTCCCTCGTTTCTGACGAAATAGAACAGCAATTCGTATTCCTTCGGCGTGAGCTCCGCTTTCTCGCCGTCCACGTAGACGCTCCTGCCGACCATGTCGATTTTCAATCCCTCGTATTCGACCACGTCCCCGACGCGCCGCTCTCCCGCGCTCCGCTTTGTGACCGCATGAATCCGCGCCATCACCTCTTTGGGAGAGAACGGCTTCGTCACGTAATCGTCCGCGCCCAATTCAAACCCGAACAACTTATCGTACTCTTCCCCGCGCGCCGAAAGCATGATGACGGGAATATTTTTGTATTTTTTGATCTCCTTGACCGCGGAAAAACCGTCCAGCCGCGGCATCATGACGTCCATCAATACGACGTCGTAATCGTTCTCGCGGCAGAGTTTCACCGCCTCCATTCCGTCCTGCGCCTCGTCCGCGCTTCCCCCTTCAAATTCCACGTATTCGCGCAACACCGCACGGATCATCTCTTCGTCGTCCACGATCAATACTTTCACGTCCGTTCTCCTTTCCGTCCTTTCTCTTCCCTATTATATCATACCTCCGCTCCGTCTGGAACAGTATTTTTTTGAAAATTTTGTGATATTGCAAACAAATGTTTGACATTCGGAAAAGCATGGATTATAATAGAGGTATGATTTCGGAAGAGAGACTGAAAATTTTGACGGAGAGTGCGAAATACGACGTATCGTGTTCCTCTTCGGGGAGCGCGCGGAAGAATGCGGGCGGCATGGGGAACGGCTATATCGCGGGGTGCTGTCACTCGTTTACCCCGGACGGCAGATGCGTTTCGCTCCTGAAAATTCTCATGAGCAACGATTGCGTGTACGACTGCAAATACTGCCCCAACCGCGTTTCGGCGGACGTTCCGCGCGCCTCCGCCACGCCGGACGAGATCGCGGAACTCACCGTCGATTTTTATAAACGCAATTATATCGAAGGACTGTTTCTGTCCTCCGCCGTAGCGGAAACGCCGAACCGCACGATGGAGAACCTGCTTCTCACCGTCAAAAAATTGCGGGAAGGCGGCTTCCACGGTTATATTCATTTGAAGGGAATCCCGCACGCCGACGCCTCCCTCGTGCGCGAGGCGGCAAGCTACGCCGACCGAATGAGCTATAACGTCGAACTGCCGTCCGAAAGCAGTCTGAAACTGCTCGCGCCGCAAAAGAGCAAAGAAAGTCTGCTGACTCCCATGCGCAATCTCGCCGCCGAAGCGAAACGGTTCCGCGAGGAAAAGCGGAAAGGCGCTTTTCTTCCCGCGGGGCAGACCACGCAGATGATCGTCGGCGCGTCTCCCGAAACGGACGGACAGATTCTGCGTCTTTCGCAATCGCTCTACCGCGTCGCGGGATTGAAACGCGTATACTATTCCTCCTACGTTCCCGTCGTGCACGATTCCCTTCTGCCCGATCGTCCCGTCGGACAACTGCGCGAGCATCGGCTGTATCAGGCGGACTGGCTGTTGCGCTTTTACGGCTTCTCAGCGGAGGAAATCGCGCCCGCGGACGCAGATCTTCCGCTCGAATATGATCCGAAATGCGCCTGGGCGCTGAGAAACCTGCATCTTTTTCCCGTCGAAATCAACCGCGCGCCGCTGGAAGTTCTGTTGCGCGTTCCGGGAATCGGCGCGCGAAGCGCCTATAAAATCACGGAGGCGAGAAGATTCGCGCGTCTCACGTTCGAGCATCTGAAAAAGATGCGCGTCGTGCTCAAACGGGCGAGACACTTCGTCACCTGCGACGGTAAATTTTACGGCGCAAAGAGCGAAACCGCCGTCCGCGGACTGCTTGCGGCGACGGAGAACCGTAACGCCGTTCAACTCAGTCTTTTTTCAGACGAAGAAAACGCTCTGAAAGCGTTGACGGGGGAATTATGATCTATTTTACCGACGGATCCCGCAACGGGTTTCTGACCGCGTTCGTGCGCGCGTTCCGCGACGAGGACGCCTATATCACTTCCCGACAAAAGCAACTCGCGCTCGGTCAGGAAAGCGCGTTCGTCGAGGCGGACGACGCGCTCGCCGCTCGGGCGGAAGCGAGACTTTCCGCCATCGACCGCCGCTGTCTTTCCGAGCTCGATCTGTTGCTTCGGAGCGGCGCGGATAACAGAGAACAGATCGCGTTCCGCTATTTCAAAAAGATCGCGCAGGACCGCCGCCCCGTGCGCAATCTGTTTTCGGACGACGCGGTGCTCGCCGCTTCGGAATGTATGCGGCGCGTCACGTTCGAGATACACCGTCTGCACGGTTTCATCCGTTTTATGGAGAGCGCGAGCGGCGCTCTGTACGCGCCCTTTTCTCCCGATAACGACGTCTGCGATCTTCTCCTGCCCCATTTCCGTGCGCGACTGCCGCACTTCGCCTTTGTCCTTCACGACGTGTCGCGCAAGAAGGCGGCGATCTACGACGGAAAAAACTCTTTCGTCGCGCCGCTCGACCGCGCGGAAGTGCTTCTCTCCGCCGACGAACAAGCCTGGCAGGCGCTCTGGAAGCGTTACTACGCGAGCGTGAACATTCCGTCGCGCGAACGGCTGAAACAGATGCGCGGATACATGCCCGTCCGCTATTGGAAGTTTTTACCCGAAAAAAACGCTCCGGAACTGTAACCGCAAAATGTTACGGGCGGAAATCGGGCGCGTGGGTATTCGTAAAGGGCTTAGCATTGTACAGATAGGCTCACGGTTAAAGCAAGCGGCGGCATACATTGATAAATCAGCAGAAATTGCGGCGTTTGCAACTGTGTCTGCGGTAATTAGACACGATATAGAAATTGCACATCACAAAAGTCATAAAGGCAGAGAGTACTCTACACGCACATTCGCAGGTAAAATCAAATATGCGAGCAAGAGTGCATTGTTGCAGTTGTTGTTACAAAATCAACGGGAAATTTTTACATATTACATAGGATTCTAACTCTTGACGGTAAAGAAATTAACATAAAAAAGGACACCGATTAACAAGAACGGTAGGGGGGACAAAACCCAATGCCTAACCAATTGTCTTATCGATGCCTTGTACATATAGTATACGTTAAAAAAACAAAAAAGTCAACATTCATTAAAAAATTTTTCGGAGGTTATTTGGAAATCGTATTCAATGATACAGAGGACGACGATTTTTAACCCGAAATTATAGACGGTATATTGACCTTCGACGAGCTTTTAGAGGGCGACTATTACAGGTCGGAATTTGAAAAGCGCGTTCAAGAAAGATTAAATATAGAAAATAGTCACCCGGACGTTAAAGGAGAAGAACAAACTATGGACGGAATCGTTCAGAATCAAGCGGATTCGCGAAAGCCGAAAAGCGGAAGATCGCATGAAGAAGAATCCGAACAACGAGCCTCCGCCGTTTCTCACGGCGGAGGCTCGTTGTTTTTTCTCCGAATGCCGACGGGCGTCTTCTCGGCGGTACGGTCATTTCATTTTGTCTATTAGGCGTTCCAACGCCGCGACGTGCACTTTTTCGTCCTCGGCGATGCGCAGAATCATCTCCGCCACGCGGCGGTTGCATAACGATTTCGCCATGCGCTCGTATTGCTCGACGGCGGCGCGTTCCCCTGCGAGATCGCTTAAAAGCATGCGTTTGGGCTCGCGCGAATAGTCGACGACGGAAGCGGAAAAATACCCTACGGGATAGGGCGGACAGCTCGTAAAAATCGGCGGCGCGCCGAGTTTGCAGATCATCGTTCCCAACAGTTCAAAATGATACATCTCCGTCACTGCAATTTCTTCGACCGTAGACGCCGCCTCTTCCATTCCGCAGTTCCCGAATATTATGCTCTGGTATACGTACTGCAAAATCGCGGTCAGTTCGCTCGCGCGCCCCGCATATGCGGGCGAAATGATCCGCAACGCCGCGTAATCTTCCTCCAATCCGTCCAGACAAGGATACTCCATATCCGCTTTCAAACCCATTGCACCCTCCGTTTTTTTCGTTTTCTACCAATTTATGCGCACGAACGAAAAAACGACACGCCGCCGAGCGGTCGGAGAAATTCAACAGAAACAGCGCTCGGCCTTTCACGTTACCGCGAAAGACCGAGCGCTGTCTCGTCTTACCTTTTCCCTATGCAACGAGCGGGACGATCTTCGTCGTCTTCTCGCGTTCAACGTTTCAAGACCGCCAATGCAAAATCGATATGCTCGAACGCTTTTAAGGGCGCGTTTGCGAAATATCTGTTCTGAATCTCCTCTTCGTTGAGAAATTCATAAATCAAAAAACGGTATTTCTGCAACAGAAGTTCGAGTTCGGAGTAGCCGAAGCAGGATTTCATCGGCGCGCCGCTCTGCGCCGCCAGAGCGATCAGCTCTTTTACCCGCGGAATTTCCGACGAGAAAAAATGGCGGTCGGGAAAATCGAATACAATCGCGCTTCCGTCCGCGGCAAAGTTTGAAATCCGATCTAATATCCGCGCAATTTCCTCTTCCGAGAGATAATAGAACAGTCCGAGACAGGAGAAAATCGTTTTCTTGTTCGGATCGAACCCGTTCTTTCTCAATTCCGTTTCCAAATCCGCGACCGTAAGATCGGCGGAAACAAACCGCACGTTATCGGGCACGGCGAGCCCCGCCCGTTCGATTCTCGCCCGTTTATCGTCGAGCACGCCCTTTCGGTCGACCTCAAAGCCCGCGATCTTCCCCCGATTGCGAAAGGCAAACGTATCCAACCCGCTCCCCAGAACGACGTACTGTTCCGTACCCGTTCTGATTGCGGTTTTCACGCAGTCCTCGCAGAATCTCGCCCTTGCAAGCGGGACGGGAGCAAGTTGCGTTCGGACGTATTCGTTCACGCCCTTTCCGGCAGACGAGATCAGTCGCTCTATCTGCGCGTATTCTTCGCGGGAGAACAGTTTTTTCGCGATTTCGTCGGAAAAGACGGGTTCGGAGCTGTGTTCCGTATGATAGGCTCTCGCGAACGCGGAAAACAGCGCCGTCAGATTGTTCGCCTCGGACGGGCGTTTCCGCGCTTTTTCCGCCCGATACTCGAACAGTCCGTGTCTGTTGCAGTAATAATAAAACGTTCCGCCGTACATTTTCGGAAAACGCACCGCCGAATCCTGTTCGGGGTATAATCTGACGGTCAGAACTCTGTCGCACGCAACGTAAGAGACGAAACGGATCGCATGTTCCTTCGTCATTTCATGTCGGAAAGTCAGGTAATATTCGTCCTCGATTTCCGAAATTTCAACGCCGTGCGCGTCGTCCGTCGGCTTCGCCGACAGCCCTTTCAGCGGCTTCCCGCAACAAAAGACCTCGCACGCGCCCGTTCCTTGCGTCACGCTTCCGCAACGGGGACAGACGTAAAACGTCGTTTTTTTCATGTTTCCGACTTCCTGTACGTTCTCTCTCAGGTCGCCCGAAAGCAGAATTTTTTCGCTCACGCCGAGAATTTCCGCCAGATCGGATACCGTCGAGACGTCGGGAAATCCGTGCCCCGTTTCCCATTTGGAAACCGTCTTAGCAACGATCCCCAACCGATCGGCGACCTGTTTCTGCGTCATGCCTTTCGCTCTCCTCAAATCGCGCAGAAGTTTTCCGTTTTTGCTTAAATCCATGATCCAACCTCCTCGCCCATTATAACCCCTTTCCGCCCGAAACGCAATCCACGCTCCGTTCTCTTTCGGAAATACGCTCGTTTTTCTGCACGATCAAAGAGAAAAAGAACCCGAACGCATCCGTCCGAGTTCCTGCAATTTTTTCGATCCGACCGCTTCCGCGCTCCCCGCGCACGGGAAGGAGCGTCGGCGTTTTCCGCTCTTCTTCCGAAGCGAGCAAGCCGTTTTTTTGCTCTGAACGCGCAAGCCGTTTCCTGCGCGTGCATTCCGTTTGATCGGCTTATTTGCGGTCGAGGGCGTACTGCGCCGCTCCGTAAAGTCCCGCGTCGTTTCCGAGTTCCGCGCAGAGAATTTCCAGCGGCGCATAATCCATCGATGTGTAAAGGAACGAATTGACGTATTCCCGCAACGGGACGAGCAAGGCGTCCTTCTCGGCGGAAATTCCGCCGCCCAACAGTATCGCTTCGGGGCGGAAGAGATTGACAAGATTGACGATTCCCTCGCCCAAGCCCGCAACGTATTCCGCCACGACCTCTTTCGCCGCGCCGTCTCCCGCGCGCATCGCGTCGAACGCCGTTCTGCCGTCCGCCTGTTCCGCTTCGCGCGCCGTCTTCCACATCAGGCTTTCGGGATGCTTTTTCATCGCTTCGCGCGTGCGGTTTATGAGCGCCGTCGCGGACGCGTACCGCTCGAAACAGCCCCTCCTTCCGCAAGTGCAGAGCTCTCCGTCGCGCGCGATTACCATGTGTCCGATCTCCGCTCCCGCGCTCTTATATCCCTCGAACAGCTTTCCGTCGATGATGATTCCGCCGCCGACGCCCGTGCCGAGCGTCACGAGAATGGAATTGCGGAACCGCTTTCCCGCGCCGAAAGCCGCCTCTCCGAGCGCCGCCGCGTTGGCGTCGTTGGTGACGAAAACTTTTTTATGCGTATATTTTTCCACGAGCGCCGCAAGCGGAACGTGTTCCCAATGGAAATTCGACCAATACACGACCTCGCCCTTCTCGCTGTCGATCACGCCCGGCGAACCGATCCCGATCGCGTCCACCCGTCCGAAGTCGATTCCTGCGTTTTTCGCCGTCTCTTCCGCGAGACGCGCCAAAGCCTCCGCCGTCTTTTCCGCGCCGTCTCCGCTATTCGTGACGACGCGCGCCTTTCCGATCAGCCGATTTCCGTCGAGCAGCGCCGCTTTCGCGGACATGCCCCCAAGATCGATTCCAATTACCATTCCCGATTCTCTCCTTGTACCATTTTTATTCCGATTGCGTTCCGTCGTCTTCCGAACGGGCGAAACGCCCCGCCGACTCCGCAACGCGCTTCTGCGCGCCGCTTTCCCGCAATTTTCTGACGACGGCGATCTCCTCAGCCGTCAATAAATTTTCCTCGCGCCTCGTCTCCGACCGGTTCAGATCGAGTTCCGCCTCTCCGTCGGCGCGCTCGTTCAACACGATTCTGCACGTCTCCGTTCCGCGGAAACGCTCTAAAACGAATTTTGAAAATCCGTCCTCGTCGTCCCGATCCACCGTCGCGACGACCGTCAGACTTCCCGCGCCGTCGAGATTGCGCGCCGCGCCGAACAGTTTCATCGTCTCTTCGACCGCCGCGCCGTAAGAGCGCTCGTCCGCGGTGGCGTAAGAACGGGCGAGCCGCGTCAGAGAATCGAGTAGAACGACCGCGTTCTTTCCCGATTCCGCAATGCGTTTGGCGCGTAAAAATGCGAGAGCAGCGATCCTTCTCCGTTCCTCCGCGCTCCCGTCGAACGGCACGGAAAACAGCTCCGCGCCGAGCGCAAGAGCGCGCATCTCCGTCTCCTCTTCGGGGCGACCTCCGATCAACAGAAGAATGGGATTGAGATCCGTGTCGCGCACGACGGCGCGAACCGTTTTTGCGAACAGTGCGCCGCGCGCGCCGCAGTCCGACGCGACGATCAATGCGCGCGCGCCCTTCCCGACGGGCGCGAATAAATCGATCTGCCGGAGAAGCGGATCTCCTCCCTCGCCGAGACGGATCTTTTCGCTCGGATAAACGGCGGCATACGAACCGAATTCCTCTCCGCGCCGCCGTCCCTCTTCGTACAAAACGCCGTTCACGGAGACGGGAACGGTCAACGCCCGCGGCGCGTCTTTAATCTGCTCCGTACAGCCGACGACGTAATCGCCCGCCCGAAGCCCGAAGCGTTCGATCGCGCGACGGGATACGAACGCATCTCCGACGCGGATCTTTCCGTTGCCCGCGCGCAGATACCCGCTTCCGTTGTCGGAAATTTCCAGAATCCCCTCCGTCTCGCCCCCCTCGATCGGCGCGCCGACCTGCAACACGTTCTGCTCCGCGACGGGCGCGCACAGCTCTTTGATCTTCTGTAAAACGGACGGATCGACGTATTCCTGTTTGACGGGCGCGCCTTTCTTGGAACGAGGCGCGGGCGCCGCCTGCCCCGTCAGAATGGCGACCGTGGCGGCGATCAGAGTTCCTTTCGTCAATGCGGACGAGCCGCGGACTCCCGTCTGTCTGCCGACGTTCCGCAGAACGCCCAACGGCAACGTATTGAGAAATTCCGACAGTCGCTCTTCCGTCGTCCGAAGTTCCATTATTTATATCTCTCCATGAGAATAATTTTCGTTCTTTCTTCGGTAACGTCGTCGCGCAACAGCTCGATCTCGTTGTCCTCGACGTATTCCACCTCGTCGTCGTCGAAGAGGTCGAGAAAGTCGTCCGGTTTGTCGATGTCGAGCGTCAGTCCTTTCGTTTTATAGTGCATGGGAATCACGATAGACGGCATGATGCGGTCGACGTATTCCTTCGCCTGTTCCGAATCGATGGTATATTTTCCGCCGACGGGAATGAGCAGTACGTGCACGGGGAGCAACGTCTCGATGAGCGAAGAGGAACATTCCTCTCCGAGATCGCCCAGATGACAGATGTCCAACCCGTCCATGCGGAATTTGAAAATCAGATTTTCCCCTCTTCTGCTTCCGTTTTCCGAATCGTGACGGCTCTTAATCGCCTCGATCTCCACGCCGCCGATTTCGTACGTTCCCTCTTTATCGAACACGACGGGATTCCCGAGCACGCCGCTCACGTTGTTGTGGTCGTAATGGGAATGACTGATCGTCACCGCGTCCGCCCGCAACGGCGGCAAGCGAAACCCGACGTTTCCGTACGGATCCGTCACGATCGTCGTACCCGTGCTCTCCGTCAGCGAAAAGCACGAATGTCCCAAATAACGTATTTTCATTTTTCCTCCGATATGATTTCCGCGTTGATCTTTACCGAATAACGCTGTATTCCCGCAGGATAGCGCAACGAATAACAAAGCGCGAGACGGAATCCGTCCCCCCGTCTTTCAAACGAATAGCGCGAGGTCCTGAGCGGAACGCTCCCCGAGCTCCCGCCGTCCGTCAGCACGAGCGCCGTCTCCGAAGAAAGAGTAAACCGCATGGTCAGTTCCACCGCTCCGCGCCGTTGCATGACGCACTCCGTTTCCGATACGGTCAGCGCGACCTCGTCTCCGTCCTGTAAATACCGGACGACCGCGCCGTCTCCCTGCCCGCGATACGTCCCCGAAGCGCGCGTCCGTCCGCGCGTTCCCTCCGTATAAGTTACGATCTCCAACGAGCAAGTATTCATCGCATTTATTATAAATCAAATCCTTTCATTTGTAAACGAAAAGACGGCGGAAAAGGAGACTTTTTTACTGCTTTTTCAAATATTCTTCCCGCGCCAGCCTGCCTTCGCGCAACAGTCCGCGCAATTTCTCGCCGTCTCCCGCGGCGAGCGCGTCCCGATATTCTTCCAGCCTGCGAATGAGTCCGTCCGTCTCCGCAAGCAGATTTTCCCGATTATACAGATATAGCTGCGTCCACATCTCCTCGTCGACGCCCGCCACGCGCGTCATGTCCTGAAAACTGCCGCCCGTGAACCCGTGCGCCGAGCGCGCCGTCTCGCTCCTGACGTATGCGTTCGCGACGACGTGCGCAAGCTGAGAAGTGACCGCGATCATACGGTCGTGCTCCTGCGCCGTACAGGTCGTGATCTTTCCGAACCCCATGTCCTTAGCGAGCCGCCTGACGACGGAGACGGCGGACGCGTCCGTGCGTTCGGAGACGGTCACCACGAGATTCGCGCGCGCGAACAGATCGGGGCTCGCGGAGCGTATCCCGCTCGTCTCTTTCCCTGCCATGGGGTGCGTTCCGACGTAACGGTAATTTCTCCGCTCTGCATAGACGGCTTCCTCCGCCGCGACCTTTACGCCGCAGATGTCCGAAACGATCGCGCCGTCGGGGAAACGCCCCTGCGTGAGTTCGCGCAGCGTGATTTCGGGCGGCAACGCCAGAAAAATCACCTCCGCGCCGTCGTACGAGGTCGCTTCTCCGTCGATATAGCCGTGTTCGAGCGCGTATCCGATCGGCTCCCGACTTCTGTTTCTGCCGTAAACTTCATGCCCCGCGGCGCGCAGAGACGCGCACAGCGAAGCGCCGATGATTCCGAGTCCGTTGACGATGATTTTCATACTTTCCCTCCGTACACCCGTTCGCAGTACCGCACCGACGCCATCGCGTCCTTGCCGTATGCGTCCGCTCCGATCTTGTTCGCATACTCTTCCGTAAGCACCGCGCCGCCCACGATGATCCTGCATTGCGGCGCGACTTTGCGGACGAGCGCGATCGTCTCTTCCATGGCGGGCACCGTGGTCGTCATGAGCGCGGAAAGCCCGAGCACGGGCGCGCCCGAATCGACCACCGCTTCCGCCACGCGTTCGGGCGGCACGTCTTTGCCCAGATCGATCACGTCGAACGAATAGTTTTCGAGCAACGCCTTCACGATATTTTTCCCGATGTCGTGCACGTCCCCCTTCACCGTCGCCAGAACGACGGTACATTTCTTCGTCTCGTCGCCGCCCGTCCGCGCGAGATGATCTTTGATCCGCGAAAACGCCGCCTTCGCCGCCTCCGCGCTCATCAACAGCCGCGGAAGATAGACGCGCTTTTCTTCAAATCCCTTGCCCACCTCGTCCAACGCGGGCACGATCTCTCCGTCGATCAATTCGAGCGGGGAACGCGTTTTGAGCAGTTCCTCCGCCGCGCGCGCCGCGTGTTCCGTACGACCGCTCACGATCGCGCCGCGAAGAGAATCGTCCTCTTTCGTCTCTTTCTGCGCCGCCTGCGACGTAACGCTCGTCGTGAGCGTTTCGGCGAAAGCGATATAACGGGCGCAGTTCGCGTCCCGCCCCGTCAGCGCGAGATAACCGAGATAGGATTTCTTCATCTCCGCCGAAGCCGGATTGAGAATCGCCGCGGACAGCCCCCTGTCGAGCGCAAGCGCATAGAACGCGGACGCGATCGCTTCCCGATTGGGCAGTCCGAACGACACGTTGGACACGCCGAGCACGGTATGCGCGCCGAGCCGCTCTCCGATCAGCGTCAGCGCGTCGAGCGTCGTTTTCGGCGCGGAAGCGTCCGCGCTCACCGCCATCGCAAGCGGATCGAACAGAAGATCTTTTTTCGCGATTCCGTACTTTTCCGCCTCGCGCGCGATCTTTTCCGCGATCGCGAGCCGCCCCTCCGCCGTATCGGGAATCCCGCTCTCGTCCAACGTCAGACAGACGAGCACGCCGCCGTATTTTTGAACCAACGGAAAGATCGCGTCCATCGACTCCCGCTTTCCGTTGACGGAGTTGACGAGCGGCTTCCCGTTATACAGCCGCATCGCGCGTTCGAGCGCGGCGGGCGAAGAGCTGTCGAGCTGTAAGGGAAGCTCGGTGACCGTCTGAATCGCGAGCGCCGTATCCGCGAGCGTTCTGACTTCGTCGAGCCCGGGAACGCCCACGTTCACGTCGAGCGCCTGCGCGCCCTGCTCCGCCTGACGGAGCGCCTCGCCGAGAACGTATTCGGTATCCCCGTCCGTCAACGCCGCGCGCAGACGCTTTTTGCCCGTCGGATTGAGCCGTTCCCCGATGAGAACGGGCGCGTCGCCGATTTCCAGCGCGCGGGAATAGGAAGACGCGAGCGTGATCCGCTTCTCTTTTACGGGAAGCGCCGAGAGCGGTTTGCAGAGTCCGACCGCACGGCGGATGTGTTCGGGCGTCGTTCCGCAGCAGCCGCCGAGAATCCGCGCTCCGCTTTTCAGACAGCGCGCGAGGTTATGCGCGAAGACTTCCTCGTCCTCGTCGAAGACCGTTCGTCCGTTTTCCTCCCGCGGAAGTCCTGCGTTGGGCTGAACGATCACGGGGAGCGAGGAATAGGCGACCATCTTCGGAACGAGCTCCGCCATGTGCCCTGAGCCGAGCGAACAGTTCATACCGATCGCATTCACCCGCAAGCCTTCGAGAAGCGCCGTCATGGCGGGAATATCCGCGCCCGTCATCAGTTTTCCGTCTTTGCCGTACACGTTCGTCACGAAAACGGGCAGATCGGAATTTTCCTTCGCCGCAAGAACCGCCGCTTTCGTCTCGTAACTGTCGTTCATAGTTTCGATGAGAATGGCGTCCGCGCGGTCGCCGACGAGCTTCACCGTCTCCGCGAACAGCGACACCGCGTCCTCGAAACCGAGATCTCCGTAAGGTTTCAACAGTCTTCCGCACGGACCGACGTCGAAAACGACGTACCCGCGTCCCGCCCGTTCGACAGCGCGCCGCGCGCAGCCGAGCGCGGCGGACACGACCTGCCGCAGCTCTTCCCTTCCGTAATGGAGCAGATTCGCCCCGAACGTGTTCGTCGTGATCGCGTTCGCGCCTGCGGAAAGATAGGCGGCGTGTATCTCCTCCACCGCCTCCGCGTGCGAAACGTTCCAGCGTTCGGGAAGTTCTCCCGCCGCCAGACCGCGTTCCTGTAACATTGTTCCGAAGCCGCCGTCCAGAAAGAACGCGCCCCGTTCGATTGCAGTTAAGATCGTTTCCTTCATGATATGATTCCGTAATTACAGTTCGTCCCGATATTCGCAAGTCGCGTTTTCGCAGTCGGCACACCGTTTTGCGACGGAGCACGGCGTCGGAGAGATTCCGACGATCGCGGTCACGGACTTGGACGGCGACATCAGGAGCGAAGCGTTCAACGTCACTCCGATGCGTTTTTCAGGCGTCAGGAGACGGAAAATATCCCGCTGGGTTTCCAGAGACAAATCCCCGTAACCGGGAGAAAATCTCGGTCGGAGATACCCGTCCGTCCGTTCGGCAAGCCAATCGCAGAACGCGTCGCACAGCGCCTCGACGTACGTCGCGCCGACCGCCTGCAACAGCGCGCATTTCAGGGCATCCGTCCGCCCGTACCGAACCAGAAGCCGATCGATTCCGACTCCGACGGTCGCGGCAAAGACGTATGCGCGCGCGCAGGAACGTAAATTCCGCCGCAATCCCCCGCTCTCCGTCGTCACCGTGCCGACCGTAAGCGCGTTTCCCGCGCGGACGACGTCCGTCTCCGTCCAGCAAACGGCGGGAAGCAGCGCGCGCTCCGCTTCCGCACGAACGGATTCGAGGGCGGAGAGCGTCTCCCCGTCCGCCTGCACGCCGCGGTAGCCGAGATAGCGGAGCGCCTCCCGTTCGGAAAAGGGCAACGCGGAAAAATGCCGTATCCCGATCATTTGCCGATAATCGTGCCGAACGCGCGGACGAGTTCGGCGGCAACCTGAGGTTTGTTCATCGAATAAACGTGCACCGCGCCGACGCCGTTCGCATACAGATCGACGATCTGTTCCGCGGCGTAAATGACGCCCGCCCGCATCATGGCGTCGGGACGGTCGCCGTAACGGTCTACGATGCGTTTGAAGCGTTCGGGAAGGTAGGTGCCCGAAAGCGCGCTGATGCGCACGATCTGTTTGGCGTTCGTCACGGGCATGATGCCCGCAATGACGGGAACGGTGATCCCCGCCTCGCGGATCCGATAGAGAAAGTTATAAAATACGTTATTGTCGAAAAACATCTGCGTGGTAAGAAAATTCACGCCCGCGTCCACCTTTTCTTTGAGACGGCGCACGTCCTCGACGCGCGAGGGCGATTCCACGTGTCCTTCGGGATAACACGCCGCTCCGATACAGAAATCCCCCTGTCTGCGGATCGCCGCGACGAGTTCCGAGGCATACCGATAGGCGCGCGGCTGCGTTTCTCCGCCCGCGGGAATATCTCCGCGCAACGCCATGACGTTCTCCACGCCCGTCTCTTTCATTCTTCCGAGCAGACGGGCGATCTTTTCCTCCGAAGAATTGACGCAGGTGAGATGCGCCAACGGCGTCACGCCCTTCCGTTGAATCTCCTCCGCGATGGAGAGCGTATAATCGCTCGTCGTACCCGCCGCTCCGAACGTGACGGACATAAAGTCGGGCGAGAGCGCGCAGATCTCGTCCACCGCCGAAGCGACCGCGGCGTAACTGTCCTGCGTCTTTGGCGGAAACACCTCGAAGGATAAGATCGGCGTTTCCCGCTTCAAAATTTCCGATATTTTCATAGTTAGCCTCCGTATTTCAAAGATAATCCGTGACGGCGGAGAATTTCCTCAGCGTAGCGCTCCGCTCCTTCCAATCGGGCAGGACGCGCTCCACTTCCCGCCGGAATTGCGCCCCGTGATGAAAACAGCGCGTATGACAGAGTTCGTGCACCACGACGTACTCCGCCAGCGCGGGCGGAAGAAAGGCGCAACGGAAGGTATAGGCGATCACTCCGTCCCGATTGCACGATCCCCATCTCCCCCGCGCGGAAGAGACGCGCACGCGCGCGTAGCGGAACCCGTATCTCGCCGCCACGGCGCCCGTCAACGCGCCCATCGCCGTCTCCGTCATCGCGCGCAGAAGTTTTATCAGCGCGCCCTCCCGCCCCGTTTCGGGCAGATAGAGTTCGTTTCCCTCTATCCTCGGTTTTCCCTTCCGCAAGACGTATTCCGTACCGTAGAGCGTAATCGCGTCTCCGAACCCCCATGACGGCGCGGACGGCCGCTCCGCAAGCCGTCGGTCGAGCCACTCCCCGTGCCGAAGCACGAAATCGCGGATTCGCTCGTCGGGATAGCCGACGGGCGCACGCACGACGATCTCGCCCGAACGCGCAACGGAAAGGGAGAGCGTTTTCCGTTTGCTCCGTATTACGCGGTACTCGTGCATACCGACCTCCGAACCTTCTTAAATTCCCGTAAATTATACCATCTTTTCGCGTATTTTACAAGAAAATGCGCGCAGATTCTCGCAGGAAAGGCAAATTTCTTGACTTTTTCACACGGTTTGCTATACTTGAATCATGGATTTTTACAAAGTCAACCGCTTTTCCCCGCGCGGGGAAATTCTGAAAATCGACGTGCCCGCCTCCAAGAGCATCCTCAACCGCGCCCTGCTCCTTTCCGCGCTTTCGGACGGAACGGTTCTGTTGCGTTGCGGCGCGCTGAGCGCGGATACGCGCGCCTTTCTCGACTGCCTTTCCGCTCTCGGAATCGAAACGGAGCGGACGGAATCGGGACTCGTCGTACACGGTTGCGGCGGAACGACGCCCAACCGCACCGCAAAGCTCAACGTGGCGAGCGCCGGAACCGCGGCGCGCTTTCTGACCGTCGCGCTCGCGTTTTGCGGCGGCGATTACACGCTCGATAGCTCCGATCAGATGAAAAAACGCCCGATGGACGAAATTCTCGATTTACTGCGCAAACTCGGCGTAACCGTCGAATGTACGGAGACGTACAACCGATTCCCGTTCCGTCTCCGCTCGGACGGGATTCGGGAAAACGGCGCGTCAATCGACACGGACAAAAGCTCCCAATACGCGAGCGCGCTGTTAATGGCGGCAAGCGTGCGGAAACAGCCCTTTACGCTCACCCTGACGGGCTCGCGCACGCACGGAAGCTACGTCGGCATTACGTTGAGCATGCTGACCGACTTCGGGATTCCCTATGAACGAAACGGGAATGCGGTTACGGTATTTCCCGCAGGGAAACCGCCGAAAAGCTATACGGTGGAGCCCGATCTTTCGGGCGCATGCTATTTTTACGCGCTCGCTCTGCTCTTCTCTGCGAAAGTGCTCGTGAAGGGCGTGCGTCAAAACAGCGTTCAGGGAGACAGAAAGTTTCTCTCTCTGCTCGAACGCAAGGGCGTCGTTCTGACCGACTGCGACGAAGGACTGCTCGCCGACGGCACGGGCGTGAAAAGTTACGACGGATTCGACGCCGATCTGCGCGACTTTTCCGACCAGACGATGACCGTCGCCGCGCTCGCCCCGTTCGCGACCTCCCCCTCCGTACTGAGAAACGTCGGTCATATCCGATTGCAGGAATGCGACCGCGTCGGCGCGATCTGCGAAAATCTGAACGCGCTCGGCGTTCCCGCCCGAACGGACGGAGAGAATATTTTCATTTCCCCCGCGCCCGTTACGGGCGGCGTCGTCAAAACGTACGACGATCACCGCGTCGCCATGGCGTTTTCGCTGATCGGACTGAAAACGGGAAACGTGACCGTTGAGAATCCGTCCTGTTGCAGAAAGACGTTTGAAAATTATTTTGAAATCCTCGATCGCATCACGCGTTGATCCGCCGAATACACGACGAATGCGTTCCGACGGTCGAACGGAAAAGACGACAAAAACGCGCCCCGAAGGGACGCGTTTTTCTATTCCGAAAAATTTTATTTCGTGCCGAACAGGCGGTCTCCCGCGTCGCCGAGTCCGGGCAGGATATAACCGTTCTCGTTCAGACAGCGGTCGAGCGTCGAAACGTATACGGGAATATCGGGGTGCATGCGCGCCACCTTCTCCACGCCTTCCGGCACGCCGATGATCGACATGAGCTTGATCTTCTTGCATCCGCGCGCTTTCAATGCAGTCAGCGCGTCGCACGCAGAGCCGCCCGTCGCCAGCATCGGATCGACGAGAAATACCGTCTTATCCTCGATTCCGTCGGGGAGTTTGCAATAGTATTCGTGCGGTTCGAGCGTCTCCTCGTCGCGATACATTCCGATATGCCCGACTTTCGCCGTAGGGAACAGCGTGTGAATCCCGTTGACCATTCCGAGTCCCGCCCGGAGAATGGGAACGATGACGACGCTCTGTTCGGGAATCCGGTACTGCGTCGTCTCTTCGAGCGGGGTTTGTACCGTAACGGGAACGGTTTCCACGTCGCGCATGCTCTCGTACGTCATCAGCGTGGTGATCTCTTCGATGAGCTCGCGAAATTCCTTCATTCCCGTGTTTTTATCGCGCAAAATCGATACTTTATGTCTGATCAGCGGATGATCGAAAATAAATACGTTGTCGTACTGTTTCATCATTTTTCCTCCGCGTCGGAAGCCGCCGCCTCCTGCTCCGCTTCGCTTTCAACCGCTTCCGTTTGCGCGACCGCGCCCTGATCCTTCTTCCCGAACGCTCTCACGAGCAAGTTGGTCAAAATTCCGAGAATGAGCGCGCACGCCACTTCCGTAACGGTGACTTTTCCGAAGGTCAGGCTCATGCCGCCGACGCCGGCGATCAGGATCACGGAGACGACGAACAGATTCCTGTTGTCGTTCAGATCGACGGACTGCAACATCTTCAAGCCCGACACGGCGATAAATCCGTACAACGCCACGCACACGCCGCCCATTACGCAGGACGGAATCGTCGAAAGGAAGGTCACGAACGGAGCGACGAACGAGCACACGATCGCAAGAACCGCGGTCGTCAGAATGGTGACGACGGAAGCGTTCCCCGAAATCGCAACGCAGCCGACCGATTCCCCGTAAGTGGTGTTGGGGCAACCGCCGAAGAACGCGCCCGCAATCGAACCGACGCCGTCGCCGAGTAACGTGTTGGAAAGTCCGGGATCGGAGAGCAGGTCGTGCTCGATGATCGAGGACAGGTTCTTATGATCCGCGATATGCTCTGCAAAGACCACGAACGCGACGGGAACGTACGCAACGGCGATCGTAGCGAAGAAAGCGCCGAACGAGCCCGCTTCTCCGAAATCGTAATTTCCGCTGAACGCCGTCAGGAAGCTGAATTCGGGATACCACTGCATATTCTGAAACTTCGTGAAGTCGATGATCTTCATTGCGTCTACTTTCGCGGCGTAGCCGATTCCCGTAAAGATTGCGGCTAACGCGTACCCCGCGAGAATCCCGATGATGAACGGGATCATTTTCATGAGTTTCTTTCCGTAAACGGAAGCGATAATCGTCACCGCCAGCGTGACCAGCCCGCACAGGAGCGCGAGATAGGGCGAACACAGCATCTGCGCTTCGACGGTTACGTTGCCTTTCATCAGATCTCCGATCGCGTTCCCCGCGAGAGACAGTCCGATGATCGCAACCGTCGGTCCGATTACGACGGCGGGCATGAGCTTTTCGATCCACTTGACGCCGCAGAACTTGACGACGACCGCGATCGCGACGTAGACCAGCCCTGCGAGCACGGCGCCGATCAGCAATCCGAGATAACCCGCAGACATAGAAACAGCCCCTGCGAACGCGGTTGCCATCGATCCGAGAAAAGCGAACGAGGAGCCGAGGAATACGGGGCTTTTGAATCTTGTGAAAAGGAGATAGACGATCGTTCCGACGCCCGCGCCGAACAATGCCGCGGAGGTGGACATTCCCTTTCCGACGATCATCGGAACGGCAATCGTTGCCGCGAGGATCGCAAGAAGCTGTTGAAGCGCGAACAGCAAGAGCTGCGGGAGCTTCGGTCTGTCGTTGACGCCGTAAATCATTTGCATAAAAGACCTCTTGTGTGTGTTTTATTTCAACGGCATTCGCCGTCGATTTCAAGGTATTTTCACAAGTATATCACATTCCTCCATGAATTGCAACTCCTGCGCCGAAATTTTTCCCAATCTTTTTCACGCGTGCGCGGAGTTTGCCCGACGCGGTCTTTTTCGCGCGTGCGCGGAGTTTGCCCGACGCGAAGCCAAGTGAGGCAGGCGCGGCGGAAGAGGTTGTCCGAGCGGAGACGACCCCCGACGGCAAAGCCCGATTCCGACGCCCGGACGGCGTGCAATCGGCGCGCTAAATCAAGCGCGCCGATCCCGAAACAAACCGTTTCCGCTCCTATTCCGCTTTCCCCTTTCTGATCGCCGCCACCGCAGGCGCGAGCTTCCAGGCAAGCGTTCCCGCCAGCAGACATAAAACGACGTCTTTCGGCATGTAAACGAGATTGTACGTCACGATCGCGCCGCCCAATCCCGCGTATCCCGAAAGTTGCCACACGGCGATGAAATAGACGATCCCGATCGCGTAATCTGCGACAAACGCGCCCAATCCGCCGAGCAGATACCGACACAACGGCGCCTTCGCGCTCTTTCCGCGAATCATGCCCGCCGCAAACGCCCCCGCGACGAATCCCAATATGTAGCCGAAGGACGGCTTGACGACGTAGTAGATCCCGCCGCCCGCCGCAAACACGGGAATTCCGATCAACCCCGCGACAAGATAGGCAAGCATGGCAAGCGTTCCCTTTTTCCATCCGAGAAACAATCCCGCCGCGGCGCAGACGACCGTCTGAAAGGTCAGCGGAACGAGCGGGAACGGAATGGTAATGAACGCGCCCGCCACCATCAGCGCCGCAAAGAGCGCCGTCTCCGCAATATCCACCGCGCGCATGATCCGTCCTTCCCTTCTCCCGCTCCGCGCCGTCTCTTCCCGCCCGCGCGCCGTTTCCGCGCCACGGTTCGTCTCTTCCGCCCGCGCGCCGCCGCTCTCCTCTCCGCGCGCCTCTTCTTTTTCGCCGAACGGCGTTTGCGCGCCGTCCGCCGTTTCGTCCGTCCGTTCCGCGCTGCCGAAAGCCCGCTCTTCGTTCCCAATCTCCATCTTTCTTTTCTCCTTTGAATGTCAACTGCAATTATAACATAAGGTTGACAATTGGGCAAGTAAAAAGCGGAAGAAAATCTTCCGCAAAAAGGTCAAAGATATTTTTTGAGGTCTTCCGCCCTGTCGGTGCGTTCCCACGGGAAGCCGTCTCTACCGAAGTGACCGTAAGCGGTGGTCTGCGCGTAGACGGGTTTCCGAAGTCCGAGCGTTCTGATGATTGCGGCGGGACGGAGATCGAACTCCTTGCGCACGAGTTCCGCGATGCGGTCGTCGGGAAGTCTGCCCGTTCCGAACGTATCCACGAACACCGAGACGGGTTGCGCCACGCCGATCGCATAGGCGATCTGCAATTCCATTTCTTCGGCAATGCCCGACGCGACCACGTTTTTACAGATATACCGCGCCATATAGGTAGCGCTTCTGTCCACCTTGGTGCAGTCCTTTCCCGAAAACGAACCGCCGCCGTGCGGACATCTTCCGCCGTAGGTATCGACGACGATCTTTCTGCCCGTGAGCCCCGAATCCCCCTCGGGACCGCCGATTTCGAATCTGCCCGTCGGATTGAAGTAATACTTCGTCTCCGCGTCGAGAAGGCGTTCCGGAATGACGGCGGAAACGACGAATTTTTTCAGATCTTCCGCAATGCGCTCCTGCGAAACCAGATCGTCGTGCTGTGCGGAAATCACGACCGTATCCACGCGGACGGGCGTCTTTCCGTCGTATTCGACGGTGACCTGCGTCTTTCCGTCGGGACGGAGATAGGGAAGCGTTCCGTCCTTGCGCACGTCCGTCAGCCGACGGGAGAGTTTATGCGCGAGCATGATGGGAAGAGGCATCAGCTCCTCCGTCTCCCGACAGGCGTATCCGAACATCATGCCCTGATCGCCCGCGCCGAGCAGATCGTCCGCCGCGCCGCCCGCTCTGTTTTCCAGGGAGGAATCCACGCCGCGCGCGATATCCGCCGACTGCCCGTGCACTTTTTCGATAACGCGGCATTTGTCATAGGCAAACCCGCCGAAGTCGTACCCGATCTCGCGGATCGTCTTGCGGGCGATCGCTTCGTAATCCGCTTTCCCCGCCGAAGTCACTTCGCCCGTGATGAAGAGCGTGTCGTAAGCCGCGCAGCACTCGATCGCGGAACGCGTGTATTCGTCCCCGCGCAGCAGTTCGTCCAAAATGGCGTCCGCGATGCGGTCGCACACTTTATCGGGATGTCCTTCCGTAACGCTCTCGCTTGTAAAAAATCGTTTCATACCGTATATTTCCCGTAAATATTCTTAACTTTTTCATTATAATATACGCAAGCGGAAATGTCAACCGAAACGCAGGCGTTTCCGTTGCTTTTCCCGCGTTTTCGTGTTATAATGCGGATATGACACGATGTACGCTTTGCCCCGTGGAATGCGGGGCGGACAGAACGCTCCGCGCGGGGCGATGCGGCGTGAAAGGACTCACGGTCGCAAAATACGGTTTGCACCGCTTTGAGGAACCGCCCGTATCCCATCGGAACGGGAGCGGCGCGATTTTCTTCGGCGGCTGTCATCTGCGCTGTTGTTTCTGTCAGAACTACGAAGTCTCCCGCGCCGTGCGCGGAAAGGAAATTTCCGTTTCGGAACTTTGCGACGTCTTTCGCAGGTTAGAGGACGCGGGCGCGGAAAATATCAATCTCGTCACGCCCGATCACGTCTCGTCCCTGATCGCCCGCGCGCTCGAAACATACAAACCGCACGTTCCCGTCGTCTACAATTCGAGCGGCTACTGCAAGCTCTCCGCGCTACGGGAGATCGATCCGATGATCGACGTCTATCTTCCGGCCGTCAAATTTTTTTCGCCAAAGCTTTCGGAGCGCTACACGGGAAGAGCGGACTATTTTTCCTATGCGGAACAGGCGATCGCGTTCATGGCAAAAAAGCCGAGACGGGAAAGCGAGGACGGAAAATTGCTTTCGGGAATCATCGTACGCCATCTCGTTCTGCCGATGTGCGGCGAGGATTCGCGGAACGTTCTCTCCTTTCTGCACGAAACGCTCCCCGACGACGCGCCCGTGTCGCTCATGCGGCAGTACCTGCCGATGGGAGAAGCGAGCCGTTTCCCCGAACTTACCCGCCGCGTCACCGACCGCGAATACGCGCGCGTGAAAGACTTCGCGCTGTCGCTCGGCTTCCGCACGCTCTACGTTCAGGACAGAGAGAGCGCGGACGCCGCCTTTATCCCCGATTGGGATTTCTGAGCGTTCCGCGCCCTTCCGCGCGCCGCGTTCAGCCGTTGATCCAATCGTCTTTGAGTTTCACAAGCTCTTTCGTGAGCTTCCCGCATTCGTCGGGAGACGCGCCTTTCAGACGCTCTTCCAGCGCGCGAACGGCGATCAGTTGTTTACATTTCATCTCATTTAGTATCGAAAAAGGAACTCCGTTTTATGCTCGTAGAACTGAAAAACATCGTATTCTCCTATACCGGCGTCCCCGTCCTTTCGGACGTATCGCTCCGTCTGCACGAAAACGAACGCGTCGGCTTGATCGGCGGAAACGGCGAGGGAAAAACGACGCTGATCGGCGTCGTGACGGGGCGGCTCGCCGCCGATTCGGGCGAACGGTTCGTAAAAAGCGGGATCGGGATCGGTCTGCTCGAACAGACGGGCGGGCTGGAATCCTCCTCCACCGTCTATGCGGAAATGGAGCGCGTCTTCGACCGCGACCGCGCGCTCATAGAAAAACTCCGCGAAGTCGAACGATCCATGTCGACCGCCGACGAAGCGGAACTACGCGTGCTCGCGGCGAAAGCGGAGAGCCTGCACAGACAGATCGAAGCGCGCGACAGTTATCATTTCGACGTCAGAATCAAAACCGTGCTCAACGGAATGGGCTTCGGCGGGCAATACGACCAGACGGTCTCCACCATGTCCGGCGGAGAAAAAACGCGGCTCAAACTGTGCCGTCTTTTGCTCGAAGCGCCGGACCTGCTCATTCTCGACGAACCGACCAATCACCTCGACGTCAAGACGCTCTTCTGGCTGGAAGACTATCTGAACTCCTACAAGGGGTGTCTGCTCGTCGTCTCGCACGACCGTTATTTCCTCGACCGTCTCACTTCCCGCACGATAGAACTCGAACGCGGGAAACTTTGGTCGTACAAGGGGAATTACAGCAAATACAAGCAATTAAAAGCGGAACGGCTGGCGGTTGAGCAAAAAGAATACGAAAAACAGCGGGAAGAGATCGCGAAATTACAGGATTACGTCGATCGCAATCTCGTGCGGGCGACGACCGCAAAGAGCGCGCAGAGCCGCGTGAAACAGCTCGAAAAAATCCAGCCGCTCGACAAAACGCTCCCCCCTCCCCCGCCGCCCGGATTTTCCTTTCCGTATGCGGAACGGCCGGGCGAACGCGTGCTCTTCTGCGATTCGTTCACCCTTACGGCGGGAGGAAAGACGCTCGTCCGCGACGGCTCGTTCCTGCTTTCTCGCGGACAGAAATGCGCGCTCGTGGGAGACAACGGAACGGGGAAAACCACGCTCCTGAAATTTTTCCTCTCAAAAGATCCGCGCGTCGTCACCGGGAAGGGCGTAAAAATCGCCTATTACGATCAGGAAAACGCCGATCTCGATCCCGAAGCGCGCGTTCTGGACGCATTTTGGGGAAACTATTCCCTGCTCTCGCAGACGGAAGCCCGCAAACTGCTCGCCCGATCGGGATTGCAGGCGGAGGACATGGATAAAAAGGTGAAAAATTTATCGGGCGGAGAGCGCGCGAAGCTCGAACTCGCGCTGTTGCAGGCAAAACGCGGCAACGTGCTCTTTCTCGACGAACCCACCAACCACCTCGATCTTGCCGCGCGCGAAGCGCTCGAAGAGGCTCTGACCGCCTTCGACGGAACGATCCTCTTCGTATCGCACGACCGCTACTTCATCCGCGCGATCGCCGACCGCGTCGCGCTCATCGAGGACGGACGGCTCTCCTTCTTTGACGGAGATTACGAAGCGTTCCTCTCCGCGCAAAAAAATCGCGCAAATTCCGCGGAAGAGCCGCCGAAAAAACAACCGACGGCGCAGGACAAGAGCTACCGCTCCAAGGAAGACCGGGTGCAGGAGGCGCAACGCCGCGTCCGCGTCAGGCAGATCGAGACGGAATTGGAAGCTCTGGAAGCGGAAGAGACCGCCCTCAACGAACGCATGGCGGGCGCTGATTACGAGGAGATCCGTTCGATCTGCGACCGCCTGGAAGAGATCCGCGCCCGCTCGGACGCGCTCTACGGCGAATACGAAACGCTCATCTGATCGAACGGACGCTCTGCCCGAACGAGCCGCTGAAACGCCCGTGAACGAGCCGTTCCCGCCCGAACGAGCGTGCAAATGAAGGAAGAAGCCGCTGAAACGCCGGCGGTTTCCGCGCGCGAAACGCCGTAAATCGGACTTCGACGGATTGCTACGCATAAGGAAAGACCGCGACGTTACGCCGCGGTCTTTCTCATTCGGAAGTTATTCGATTTCGATGGTATGAGGCGCCTCTTTCTTCGGCAATACCTTGGGAATACAGAGCAACAACATTCCGTTTTCATACTTCGCTTTGATGTTTTCGCGCTCGACGTCGTCGCCGACGTAATAACTTCTCTGGCAGGAAACG
>CAMGEK010000013.1 GCA_946055105.1 uncultured Clostridia bacterium | reverse complement strand
CTTCTCGCTGCCGTCTCCTCGGCGGTGGATTACGATCTGATCGCGGAAAAAGTAGCGGATCGGTTGAATCCCGTCTCCGAAGAACCCGCGGAAAACGAAGAGACCGTTACGGAGGTCGAAGAACCCGCGCAGGAGACCGAGACGATCGATCCCGTCTCCGAAGACAACTTCGATTACGACGTGCTTGCGGAGAAAATCGCGTCCGTACTTCCCGAGATCGATTACGACGCGATCGCGGAAAAAGTGGCGGCGATCGTTCCCGAAGTCAATTACGATACGATCTACGAGCGCGTAGCCGCGGCGGCGCCCGTGACCGATTACGACGCCCTTGCAGACCGCGTGATCGCAGAACTGCCGCAGACCGATTACGATCTGATTGCGGAAAAGGTCGCCGAGCGGCTGAATCCCGTCTCCGAAGAACCCGCGGAAAACGAAGAGACCGTAGAGCCCGCAGCGGAAACGGAAGAAACTTCCGTCGAAGCGTCCGAAGAAGTTTCCGAAGAAGTTGCTGAAGAAACGGCGGTATCGCCCGAAGAGGAAGCGGAAGCGCTTGCGGAAAGAATCGCGGCGAAACTTCCCGGAATCGATTACGATACGATTGCGGCGCGCGTGGTTGCGGAACTGCCGCAGACCGATTACGACGCAATCGCCGAGAAAGTGGCGGAGCGGCTCGCCGCGCAGGCCGCGGAGGAAGTTTCCGAAGAGGCGACCGAAGAAGCTGCGGTAACGCCCGAAGAGGAAGCGGAAGCGCTTGCGGAGAGAATCGCGGCGAAACTTCCCGAAACTGATTACGACCGCGCGTCCTCGCTGATCGCGGCGGGCGTGGTGGCGATGCTTCCCTCCGGTGACAACGACGCGCTCGCGGAGAAGATTACGGAACAAGTTACGGAGAAGGTCGAACAGGCGTTGTCCGAAAAATTTGACGTTACGGTCGACGAGGTCGGCGTGGCGAAACTTGCGGATGCCGTGACGGAGGCGCTCGATTATCCCGCAATCGCAGAGCGGATCGCGGAACTCTTACACGGCGACGAGAAAGATCTCGAACAAATCGAGGACAGCGTGCCCGAAGCCGTTCCGACGGAAGAAGCGGAGACGGAGGAAGTCGCGGAAGAGCCCGTCGAGGAAGAAAAGGAGGTCGTCGAGGAGCCGTCCGAAGAGCCTGACGGCGGAGAAATCGCGGCGGCGGTTGCCGTTGCCGCGCAGGAAGAGGACCTTCCCGAGGGCGTGGCGGATACGCTGAACGATCCGAGCATGATGGTGCGTTACAAGCGCAGTTTCATCGCGAAAGTCATTCAAAGCGAGGACGACGTCAAGCACTATTACAGCGAAATGAAGAACGCGCTGATGTCCTATGACAGAATGCGTTCGCAGGTAGCGTGGTCGAACGACCGCTTTACCGTAGGCAGAGAGACGCTCGCAAAGATCGGTATTCGCGGAAAGACGCTCTGTCTCTATCTCGCGCTGAATCCCGATGCATTCCCGATCACGGTCTATCATCAGAAGTTCGCGGGCGACACCAAGATGTATGAAAAGACGCCGATGATGGTTAAAATCAAGAGCCACGTCGGTTTGAAACGTGCGATTCGTCTGATCGATACGCTGATGGAGCGGGAACAGGGCGTCAAAACGGAAAATTACGAGTCCGTCGACTATACCAAGATGTATGAGTATAAGAGCGACGAAGCGCTTCTGGAAGAGGGCTTGATCAAAACCGCGCTCGTGGAAAAGGTTGACTTGAATTTTTAATCGGAATTGATAGAAAGTCGCTACGGATAGAAACGAAAGAAAGAGGGCTGATTTTTTCAGCTCTCTCGCTTTGTTGTCACCGTATGCGCTTTCGGAGGAGTAATATTTGGACAAGCAAGGCAAAACGAACGAAAGAGCGGGTACGCGACCGTCGGATAAGGCAATCGAACTTGCGATTCTGAACGGTTTGGAGGCGTACGAACGCGAACAAACGAAAGCGGAAAATTCCGCCGGATCCCGTGAAAAGAGAGAGCAACGGGCGGGAAAGCGCAATCTCGGAGAACTGAGAACGGGCGAAGCGATGGAAGAGGCGGGCTTTAAGCCGCGACGCCGTTCTCGCGCAAAGGGCAAGGGAACGAAGGCGGTCGTCGCGCCGACGGACGGCGCGCTTCCCGTCGAACGGACTGTCAGCGGCGGCGCAGAGCAGAAAACCGAGCCGCGGGGAAAGGCGCGGAAGGGCGCGCCGACGGAACGGGAACCCGCGCGGAAAGACGCGAAACGGAAGAAACAACCGCCCGTCAAGGTGCTGTTCTTCGGCGGCGTCGGGGAAATCGGCAAGAACATGACCGCGATCGAGTACGGAAACGACATCATCGTGATCGACGCGGGAATCATCTTTCCCACGGAGGAAATGCCCGGAATCGATCTGGTGTTTCCCGACATTACCTATCTCGTCAAGAACAAAAACAAGATCCGCGGCGTATTCCTCACGCACGGACACGAAGATCACATCGGCGGCGTTCCCTATTTAATGAAGGAACTCAATGCGGGAACGCCCGTTTACGGAACAAAGCTGACCTTGGCGCTCGTCGATAACAAACTGCGCGAGCATCGGCTCAACAACGTCGTGGAAAAGACGGTGAAGCCGAAGGACAAAGTCAAGGCGGGTGTTTTCGAGATTACGTTCGTCAACGTCAACCATTCGATCGCGGGCGCGGTTGCGCTGTCCGTCTCTACGCCGTACGGCATCATCTATCACAGCGGCGATTTCAAGATCGATCTCGCGCCCGTCGCGGGCGCGCCCATCGATCTGGGAGAGATTGCGGAGATCGGAAAGAAGGGCGTATTGCTCTATCTCGGAGAATCGACGAACATCGAACGCCCCGGCTATACGATGAGCGAGACGGTCGTCGGAACGACGCTCGAACATCTCTTTGCGGAACATTCGGACAGACGGCTGATCGTCGCGACTTTCGCTTCCAACGTACACCGCCTGCAACAGATCATCGATATTGCGGTGAAATATCGGAGAAAGGTGGCTCTTTCCGGTCGCAGCATGTTCAACGTCGTGGAAGCGGCGACGAAAATCGGGGAGCTGACCATTCCCGAGGGCGTTCTCGTGGACGTGGAAAAGACGAAAAACTTCTTCGACAGAGAGATCGTCATCGTATCGACGGGCTCGCAGGGCGAGCCGATGAGCGCGCTCACGCGCATGGCTTCGGGGGATTTCAATAAAGTGACGATCGGCGCGAACGATACGATCATCATTTCCGCAAGTCCGATTCCCGGAAACGAGCGCATGATCTACCGCGTGATCAACAATCTCTATCGGAAGGGCGCAAAAGTCGTGTACGAAAGTCTTGAAAAAATTCACGTTTCGGGACACGCCTGTCAGGAAGAGCACAAGATCATGCACACGCTGTTGAAGCCGAAATTCTTTATTCCCGTGCACGGGGAGTACCGTCATCTGAAACGGCACGTTTTACTTGCGCAGGAGATGGGAATGTCGCCCGCGCAGACGTTTATTCCCGACATCGGCGTTTGCGTGGAACTGACGGAGAACTCGCTCCGACAGGGCGAGAGCTTCCCTGCGGGCGCGCGGCTGATCGACGGGGAAGGGTTCGAGGACTACGGCACGAGCGAGGTTTTGAAGGACAGACTGCTCATGTCGGGCGAGGGCGTCTTTATCGTTTCCGTCAGCGTCTCCAACGGCGTCGTGCTCGGCGAGCCGATCATCGAGAGCCGCGGGTTTGTCTTTTCGGACGAGCGCGATTATCGGAAAGAGTTGCGCGACGTGGTGGATAAGGCGATCGAAGGATGTTCTTCCAACGCGGCGGCTTCCGAGCTCTCCGCGGCGATCAAAAAAGCGATGAAGAACTACCTTTTCAAAAAGACGAAACAAAGCCCGATGATCATTCCGATCATTCAGGAATTATAACGGAAAACCGCGTTCATACGCGGTTTTTTCGGCGCGGCAGAACCGAGCGGAAAAGACGCAGGATTGTCGCGACAGAATTGCGCGGAAATTGAGAAAGTCCGGACGACGAGTTGCGTGAACTTGCCGACGCGGTTTTTCGGCGCGGAAACGTAAAAAAACGGGGCGAGAAAGATATGGCGACGGACAGAGCGTTTGCGGAATCGTTTTTGAAAGCGTGCGGCTGTAACGTGAGGTTACGCCCCATGATGGGAGAATACCTCGTCTTTTACAACGAAAAAACGGTCGGAGGGCTGTACGATAATCGGCTGTTGGTCAAGTCCACGCCGTCGGCGCGGCAATTATTGCCCGACGCGCGTCGGGAAACGCCGTACGTCGGGGCGAAAGAGATGTTGCGCGTCGAAGAACCGTTCGACGGCGCACGGTTAGCAACTCTTTTTCTCGCGGTCTCCGACGAAATTCCCTCCCGTAAGGGAGGAAAAACGTGAAAACGCTCGCCGAGTTTCGTCTCGATCCCCGACTGACGGAATTACGCGAACGGGCAAAACAGGGGCGCGATCCGACGGCGGCGGACGAAACGCTTTGTTATCTGTTGGAGACGGCGGAAAAGACCGCTCCCGAACGGATTCTGGAAATCGGCGCGGCGGAGGGGCTCACGTCTTGCGCGATGCTGGCGCGGACGGAGGCGAGGCTGACGGCGATCGAACGCGATCCTGCGCGTGCGGCGACCGCCGTCAAGAACTTTCGGCTGTTCGGTGTTTCCGATCGCGTCACGTTGCACGAGGGAGACGCGGGGGAGATCTTGCCGATGTTGGAAGGGGAATACGATCTCGTATTTCTCGACGGACCGAAAGCGCAGTATCTTCGGTATTTGCCCGAATGTAAAAGGCTGTTGAAGCGCGGCGGACTGCTTCTTTCGGACGACGTGTTGCTGTTCGGCTGGGTGACGGGAGAACCGCCTAAAAAGCGCAGAATGTTGGTCGAGCATATCCGCGAATATCTCCGCGCGTTGCAGAAAGACGCGGAATTGGAAACGGAGATTCTTTCGATCGGAGAGGGCCTTGCGGTGAGCAGAAAGAAATAACGACTGTGAAACGAAACGCTCGGTTAAAAACGCGCGGAAAAGCAAAAGAACGGAGGAAAGAATGGGTACGGAATTGCTCGCTCCCGCCGGGAGTTTTCTCAAATTAAAGACGGCGTTGTATTTCGGCGCGGACGCGGTTTACGTCGGCGGAAAGTCGTTTTCGCTGAGAACGTTCGCCGATAATTTTACCGACGACGAGCTCGCCGAGGCGGTAAAATACGCGCACGAACGGGGCAAAAAAGTGTACGTCGCCGCCAATATCTTTGCACGGAACGGAGATTTCGCGGAATTGGAACGGTATTTCCGATTCCTCCGTTCCATCGGAGCGGACGCCGTGCTCGTTTCCGATCCCGGGGCGTTCCGACTGTGCCGCAGGTCGGCGCCCGATCTTCCCGTACATATTTCCACGCAGGCGAATACGACGAACGCGCAGTCTGCGGCGTTCTGGCGGGAAGCGGGCGCGAGCCGCGTCGTTCTCGCGCGCGAGCTTTCCCTGAAAGAAATTTCGGAAATTCACGCCGCGAATCCCGATCTGGAATTGGAAGCGTTCGTGCACGGCGCGATGTGTATCTCGTACAGCGGCAGATGTCTGCTATCCGACTATCTGGACGGGCGGTCCTCCAATCGCGGCGCGTGCGTGCAGGCGTGCCGTTGGAATTACCGCGTGCAATCCGCTTCCGCCGACGGCGGTTGGCTGGATCTGGAAGAGGACGGAAAGGGAACCTATCTTCTGAACAGCAAAGATCTGAATATGAGCGCGCATCTCCACGAGTTGGCGGCGGCGGGCGCGGTTTCCTTCAAGATCGAGGGCAGAATGAAGAGCGAATACTATCTCGCGACCGTCGTCAACGCCTACCGTCGGATTCTCGATCACGGTTATTCCGAAGCGCTCGGCGAGGAACTTCACTGCGCGGCGCACCGCGCCTATACGACCGCATATGCCTTCGGCGATAACGCGGAGACGGTCAATTACGACGATTCCCAGACGAAGGGAAGTTGCGAATATATCGCCAACGTTCTCTCGTGGGACGGAGTCAGGGCGACGGTGGAGATGCGGAACCGTTTCTACGAGGGCGACGTGCTGGAAATTTTATCTCCGTCCGAGCAATTCGGAAAGACGGTTCGCGTCGAAGATCTCCGCGAGGACGACGCGCCGTGCGCGGACGCAAAACGGGTACAGGGACGGTATTCCTTCCCGTGCGCCCTTCCTTTGCGCGAGGGGGATCTGTTGAGAAGACGCCGTTCCCGCGACAGAGCGTAAAAAGGCGCAACGCAGTCAGGTGTCGCACCAAGACCGCAGAGCGAAGGGGGCGCAACGCAATCGGAGCGAACGGGGCGCAATCGGAACAGAGGGCAAGGGCGCAACGCGACCGCGCTTGTTTGCGCGCGATACGCCCGCAAGTTCGTAAACAGGCATACGTTGCGCGGATTCCGTCATATAATGTGGTATGACGCATTACGAAACCGATCGGCGCCGTTCGCGCGCCGCGAAATTTCCGTTGATCTGCGGGGCGTTTACGCTCTGCGTGTGCCTTTTTCTGACGATTTTTTATCTGAACGCACGCAGAAGCGCGAAAATACTCCTCGACGGGGAGTATTTTTTTCTGGCAAAGAGTTGCGAGGAGACGACGGCGGCGGCGCTGGTCGGTCAGGTTTACGATTCGGGCGGCGCGGGTGTGCTCATCGAAGCGGACGGTCAGGTCGCCGTGGCGCTCGCCTGCTATTTTACCCGTTCGGACGCGGAAAACGTCTCGCGTTCGTTGCGGGAACGGGGTACGGAGACGGAAATTTATCGCATGACGACGCCCGAACTGACGATCTTCGGCGCGGATTCGGAAATTGCGGCGCGCGTGTCCGCAAACGCGCGGACGGCGGATACCTGCGCGCGCATTCTCTACGATACGGCAAACGGATTGGAACGGGCTTCGACTTCGCAGGAAGAGGCGCGGGCGGCGGTGCGAGGCGTTTCCAAAGTGCTTCGCGGGCTCTGCGCCGAGAACGGAAACGAGCTTCACGCGCGCTGGAACGCGGAATTGACGGCGCTCGGACGGGAGGGCGAAGAACTTGCGGACGGGTTGCTTTTTTCCAAAGACGTGCGCTGTCTGCAAGTCCGGATTTGCTATGCGCTTGCGCGGTTCGACGGTTATTACGGTTAGCGCGGAAAGCTCTTTCCGCTTTGTTGTCTGCAACAGGTTTGTCGGTTGACGACAAACCTGTTTTTCTTTCCGCCCGATCGGGTAAAAATATTTCGCTTCGGCTTGCAAAATCGTTCGGAATTGTGTATAATGTCTCTATGAAATGTATCTTTCTTTACAATCCGAACAGCGGAAAGGGAAAAATCGCCAAAAAACTTCCTTTGATCGAGCGCAAACTGCATACGCGCTACGACGAGGTGACGATCCGAGCAACGAGCGACGCGGAGGATTTGGAGCGGTGCGTTCGCGAAAGCGCGGAGCGTTACGACGCGGTGATTTTTTCGGGCGGAGACGGTACGTTTAATCACGTGATTCGGGGCGCGGAAAATCTTCCGGTTCAGCTCGGATATATCCCCGGGGGCACGGTCAACGACGTTGCGCGGTCGCTGAAAATTCCGCGTTCCGTGCGCGGCGCGCTGAACGTCATTCTGAAAGGGGAATCGCGGTCGCTCGACTGTCTGAAAATCAACGATTCGGAATATGCGATGTATATCGCGGCGGCGGGTGCGTTTACCCGCGCTACGTATACGACCGATCAGAAGAAAAAACGCGCCTTCGGCGCGCTGGCTTACGCTGTGGAAGCCGTGCGGAACAATTTGCGGCTTGACGTGTTTCCGCTGAAAATCAGGTGCGGGGAATTTACCGCAGAGACGGACGCGGTTCTGATTCTCGTCATGAACGGGCGTTCCGTCGCAGGATTTCCCATCAATAAGAAAGGAAGCATGTGCGACGAAGTTTTAGAAGTCGCGGTAATCAAGCAGGTGCGTCAGCCCAATCTCTTCCGTCGGATCGGAGCTCTGTTTTCCGTCGCCACGCTGTTCGTGTTCGGCTGTCGGATCAAACGGCGCGACGTGCTCTTTTTCCGAGGAAAAAACGTGGAAATCGAGACTTCCGATAACGTAGTGTGGGATTTTGACGGCGAAGAGGGAATCAAAGGAAACGTACAAATCGGGGTTTGCCCCAAAAACGTGAGACTTTTTGTTCCAAAAAAGAAAAATTTATAAAAATTCCCGTAAAAACGCTTGCAATTTGTCGGCGTTTTTTCTATAATAAATAAGCAGTTTGCGTGGAGCGCGATTGCACGGATAATTGCTACTGTGGCTCAGTCGGTAGAGCAGCTGATTCGTAATCAGCAGGTCGCCGGTTCAAGTCCGGCCAGTAGCTCCAAAACGACCGATTTTTGCGGATAATTGCCCGAAAATCGGTCGTTTTTTGCGTTTCAAAGCGTTTTCGATCGGGTTTTAAGAACGTTTCGGCGAATAAAAACGTCTGCTTGACGGAGCGTTTGAAGAGGTCTGCGCAGACGGCGAGAATTGCAGTGATCGCGATTGCCGAACGAAGCTCCCGAAAATAAATTCAGCAGATGCGCAAAGCCGAATACAGAGGATGAGCAGCCGTGCGTCTATTAAACGCGCGGCGCTCTTTCAAACAAAAAGGCGAAAAAAGGGTATCGAAACCGAAAAAACGCTCAAACTGATTACGGGGTACCGGAAAGGAGTAATCGGTATGAGAAAATTGATCGGCAGTATTTTGATTGCGGGATTGAGCGTTTCGGCGGCGACGTTCGCTTCTGCGTGCGGCGCGGCGCAAGTCTATACGGGAGAATATCATTATCATTCTTACGGAACGGAATACGGCGTCAAAGTCGAAGTCAAAGTGACGGGCGACAGAATCAAGAGCGTGACGATTCTCGACAGCGACTATACGAAGGTGTCCGATCCCGTTTCCGCCTGGACGGAGGAACGGAAAAAGAACTACGAGGACAACGAAGCGAGCTTTTTGCGTTCGTTTGAAGGTAAGACGGTCGCAGAGGTGCGCGCGTATCAGGTTCGTACGACGAACAGCGCGCCCGATCCGAACGGAATCACGGCGGAGGGGCTGGATCTGATCACGGGGGCGACGCAGTCCTGCGGGAGACTGATTCTTGCGGTGCATAACGCGCTCGAAAACGCCTGAATTTCAGAGAAAGAAAAGGATTTGAGGGGAACTCAGGTCCTTTTTCTTGTAATTTTTGAAAAAATCGGATATAATGAATTTGTCGGAAATTACGGGAGGCGCGTTCATGAAGGCAAAATCGCCCGTCAAATTCATTCTCTTGTTCGCCGCGGCGACTTGCTCCGCCTGCTCGCCGACCGGGCAACTGATCGGGTATCGCAGTTACGATCATTTCAACACCGAAGCGACGTGGGCGTTCGTCTCCGGTTCGGAAGGGGCGGAAGAGACGTGGAACGCGATCAAGGAGACGCTCGACCGGATCGAATACAGCCTTTCGACAGAATCCGAGGGCGGTTCCGTTGCGCGCTTCAACGCGTGCGAGGCGGGCGAAACGGTCGAAATCGACGCAATCGCATACGACGTACTCGCGCAGGCGAAATCGTATTACGAAAAGACTTCGGGCGCGTACAATCCCGCCGTCGGGTTGTTGGTTGATTTATGGGGCTTCACGCCGCGTTTTACGGGCGCGTCGGGCGGGGCGGCTCAGCCGTACGACAGAGAGGACGAAACGCAACGGCTTCCCGATGAGAAATATCTGACGGCGTTTACGGCTCTGACCGATTTTTCGGGCGTGGAGCTTTTTGAACGGGACGGGAAATATTACGCGAAAAAGCCGGAGTCTGCACGCGCGGTCGTGTGCGACGCGGAGGGGCGGGAAACGGAATATACCATGCGGCTCAATCTCGGCGGTATCGGGAAAGGCTATGCCGTTGACGAGACGGAAAAGCTCGTTCGCGCCGCAGGGTACGAACGCGGATATTTCAATCTCGGCGGGAGCAGTATGTTCGTGTTAAACGGGGAAGACGGCGGCGCGCAGGAGATCGGAATCCTCAATCCGCGCCCTTCCGAACGGTTCCCGACGCAGACGTACGCCACGGTGCGGGAGGAGAACGCGTCGCTCTCTTCGAGCGGGGATTATCAGTTATATTACGAAATCGACGGCAAAAGATATTGTCATATCGTCAATCCGTTCACGGGCTATCCCGTGAACGCAGAACCGCAGAACGACGGATCGGGGCTGTTGACGGCTTCCGTATTCGGGCTCTCTGCGGCAGAGGGGGACGCCGTGACGACCGCGCTCCTCGTTATGGGGCGCGACGACGCGCTTTCGTATATCGCGGAAAATCTTTCGGGAGCGCGCGTTTCGTTGGTCTATTACGACGGGGCGGCGGATTCTTACACCGTTTATACCAATTATTCCGACGACCGCTTTTCGCTGAACGTATCGGGCATGGAGGTCGTGAAACTCTGATGCCGCTCGATACCTTAGAAAAAATCAGGACGCGCAAGCCGTTTGCGCCCCTCGATCTGCTCGTATATCTTTTCTTGGCTGTCGCGATCGTGACGGCGATCGTCGCGCTCGCGGTCGGGGCGCGCGGAGAACGGGCGCGGGGGATCGAACTGTTTGCGGGGGAGGAGTGCGTCTGTACGTTTTCTTTTTCGGACGGTCTTACCGTCGGGAGCGGCTGGGAGGATTCCGTGACCGTTCAGACGGGAGAAACGACTGTATTGACCGTCTACTTCGACGAGGCGCGTTCGGAATACAATCGGCTGGAAATCGATCTTTCCGAGGGTACGGTCGTCATGGCGGACGCCACATGCAGCAGACGCAGAGATTGCACGCATATGGCGCCCATTCGCGGCGGAAGGGGAGTGATCGTATGTCTGCCGCACGATCTGAAAGTGATGGCGATAGGCGGAGACGAATTCGCCAATCCCGTTCTCGGCTGACGGAATAACGTCGTGCGAAGCGTCATATATTAAACTATGTTTGTCCACAAGGTTTATCGTTTTCCACATCTTGCGACTGAAAATTGTGTATAGAAAAGCGTGAAAGACGAATCATCGAAAAAGTTATCCACAATTTATCCACAAAAGGCGCGATATTTTCCACAATTCGACAATTTATTGCGTTCATAAAAAAGAACAATCGTTTGTTTTATCCACAATGAGAAAAAAATTGTGGATATTGTGTTTTATGGCGCAAAAAGCGTTGACAAAAAATTTTGAAACGGCTATAATAATTGAGCATTCGGAAAGTGTCGGAACGGCACGGCGAATGAAAGCGCATCCATAGCTCAATTGGATAGAGCGTCGGTCTACGGAACCGAAGGCTAGGGGTTCGAGTCCCTTTGGTTGCACCAAAGAGGTATAATCCGAATTGTTTACTTGTTACAAGTGAGTGGTTCGGATTTACTTTTTTTATTTAGCAAACATTGGTGATGCGATTGGCGCAAATCGCAACAATCGCGATTCCGTCGCTACGCTCCTTACGGATTTTCTTTTATTTCTTGAACGGACGGACGCGCGGAGAAGCCGCGCGTCCGTTCTTGCATGATTGCGGTGGTTAAAACGAAACGTTTTCTTGCCTTTTTCGCATTCTTTCCGTCGGAATCTTGCGTTACGGCGGAACGGTGTGATATAATGATTACGCGAATAAAAATCGGTTGTAAGACGACGTTTATTTTACGAATTCATCACGGCGGGAGGCGTATATGTGGGCGATTGCGGCAATTTTTTCCGCGATATTTGCGGGCGCGACGTCAATCCTTTCTAAATGCGGCGTGAAAGAAACGAACTCCGACGTGGCGACCGCGATCCGCACGTCTGTCGTTCTCGTTCTGGCGTGGGGGATCGTCTTCGCTACGGGAGCATACGAAACGCTTTCGTCGATCGGAGAGCGCTCTCTGCTGTTTCTCATGCTTTCGGGCATCGCCACGGGCGCGAGCTGGATTTGTTATTTCAAGGCGCTGTCCGTCGGGGAAGTTTCCAAAGTCGCCGCCGTGGATAAATCGAGCGTGATCTTTTCCGTTCTTTTTGCGATCGCCGTATTTCCCGACGAACGCTCGCTGTGGTGGGGGAAACTGCTATGTCTTACCTCCGTGGCGATCGGAACGTTTCTGATGACGGGGTTCGGGCGCGGGAATCGGACGGGGCGGGCATGGTTGCCGTTTGCTCTGCTTTCAGCGGTCTTTGCGGCGACGACCTCCGTGCTCGCAAAAATAGGGATCGAAAACGTAAACTCCGATGCGGCGACGGCGATCCGGACGTGCGTCGTTTTCGTCATGGCATGGCTGATCGTGGTTTGTCGCAAAGAGACGCGGTTCGTGAGGACGGTAAAAGGCGGGGAACTCTTGTTTCTCGTGCTCTCCGGAATCGCCACGGGCGCAAGCTGGCTTTGCTATTATTACGCCATACAGAACGGACAGGTGAGCGTCGTCGTGCCGATCGACAAACTCAGTATTGCGATCACCGTAATCTTTTCGCGGATCGTATTCAAGGAAAAACTGTCTTTTCGGACTTGGCTCGGACTGGCGGTTCTGGCGGCGGGCACGGTGTGCATGGCGGTCTTTACTTAGCAAGAAAACGCCTGTCTGCGTTCCGGATCGGAGAGGTCTTGTAAAGCCGCACCTTTCGGCGAGAGTCTTGGCGCGTTCGGCGCGGATAGGCAAAAAAACGTCGCCTGTCGACGATTTTTTCTAACAAACAATAGAAAAACAGCCGTTCTCGTTTCGGGTACGGCTGTTTTGTTCGTTGCAGAGAAGCAGGCGCTTCGATTCCTTGGTCGCGCCGATGCGGGATCGCGTTCTACCGAAGGCGCCGATTTCTCGCCGCGCGCGTCAAAGTTCGACCGAGCCTGCGTTTATTTCGCCGAGCGCATCTGCGCGACGTAGACGATCGCGAAGACGACGATATTCAGACAAAATACGAGCGGAATCAGGACGTAGGTTGCAAGTTGCGACGGCGAAGTGAAATCGATTTTCATCGCGAGCGCGAAAACGAGGTCGATTATGACGAGAAGCGCATAGGCGACGATCGCGTTGACGACGGGCATGCGGCTCGTTTTCCGCAGAGAGTTCGCGCCGTAGCGGTTGGCGAACGCGACGCCCGTTACGAGCAGGAGCGCAAGTCCCGCACCCCAGATGAAATAGGGGTAGAAGAGGGGAAGAGACAGCTTGTCAAGCAGAGCGAGCGCGACGCTTCCCTCCGCGAGACAGATCAGAAAGACGACGACCGCGCAGAGGAACAACGCTTTTCCTTTCTGAACGAGTTTGTCCGAACGTTCTTCCGAAACCGCGCCCCCTGCGGTATTGATTCTGATTCCGTCCTGCGCGGCTTTGGCTTCGAGATCGCGGAAATCGATTCTTCCCACGGCTTGTTTTTCTTTGACGGGTTCTTCCGCCGGTTCCTCGTTGCGGACGGCGTTGGAATAGAGACGGTTGACGACCGTTTTATATTTGCGCTCGGCGGTCTCTTCGACGTTTTTCTGCGAGTCGCTTGCGACGGGCGCGGAATAGTAATCGTATTCTCCGCGATCCGACGTTTCCGAAGCGGGGGGAGCGTTGACGAGCCGAAGATAGTTTTCGTGAAGAATCTGTTTTTCGCGCGAAGCGTAATAGCGCGCCTCTTCCTCGCGGATGCGCTTCTCTTGCTCTTCCAATTCTTTGCGGTGCGCCTCTTGCGCTTCGGCGAACGCCTGTTCCCGCGCTTTCAGATCGATGCGGCGCGCCTCTTGCGCTTCGGCGACGGCGCGTTCCTGCGCCGCCCGCGCTTCCTGCGCGTCCGCCACCGCTTTTTCGTATTTTTCCGCGAGCGCGTCGTAGCGTTCGCATGCCGATTCCCGTTCGGCGTCGCGTGCGGAAAGCTCCGCTTGGGCGCGGTTGCGCTCTTCCTCGTTGAGAGCGGACAGCCGATCGGAGTTTTCCCGTTCCTCGTCGAGCCGTTGTTGCGCCTCGTTCCATTCCGCGCGCAGCCGTTCCAGATCTTCCCGCAGAAGCCGTTCCCGTTCCCGCGCCTCCGTTTCGTTGCGCGCGGCGGCTTCGTCCGCCGTCCGGCGCTCGCGTTCGCTTTCCTCGGCGCTTCTCCGCTCCCGATCGAGCAGTTCCTGCGTCTCGTTGAGTTGTGCCCGCAACCGTTCGAGCTCTTCCGCCGCGGCGGTCTCCCGGGAGAGCGACTCTTCTTCAAGGCGCGCCCGCTCTTCCTCGAAACGGGCGCGTTCGCGTTCCAGCTCCTCCTTCGCGCGTTCCTGTTCGTCCGTGACGCGCGCCTCGAACGCTTCGTCGCCGTCGCTGCGCGCGGGTACGCGGGAGGTCGTGCTGCGGAGCATGCGCATATTGACCGCCGTGGGGGCGGGGGTGGAGAAGTCGAAATCTTTTTCGGAAATCAGACTGTCGATGACCGTTCTCGAATACTCCCATTCCGCTTGATTGCGTTCGGAAATTTCTTTGCCTGCGTCCGTCAGAGAGAAATATTTCCGTCTGCCGCCGCTGACGGAGCCGCCCCAATAGGAAGTTATGTAACCTTCTTTTTCCAGCCGTTTGAGCGCGCTGTACAGAGAAGGTTGTTTCATGCTGTACTGACCGTGGCTCTTCCGTTCGATGTCCGCGATGATTTCGTATCCGTATTTGTCTCCGTCGTAGAGCGCGCGCAGAATGATCGTGTTGATGTGTCCGCGGATCAGGTCGGAGCTGATCGATTTTTCGTCCTGCGATTCGTCCGACGCGTTCTCTCCGTCCGGTTGCGGTTCGTCGTAATCGTCGTTTTCCGGTTCGCGGCGAAGTTCTTCTTCGTCCATAGGTGCCTCCTTTTTCGGGATTCTTCGACGGTATTATACAACTTTCGGTGAAATTTGTCAATGGCAAAGTATTATGTCAGACATAAAAGGTGAAAAATCGTGCGAAATTTGCATATTTCCGCGTCGGGCGCATACAAAAAGGATATGGAAGTCCTGTCAACGGCGCTGTTTATCGTGGGCACGGTCATCGGCGCGGGTTTTATATCGGGCGCGGAGCTCGTGCGCTTTTTTCCGAGCGGGGAGTTCGTGCCGCCCGTGTCCGTTTCCTGTCTGTTGCTGTGCGCGTTTCTCTTTCTCTTTCTTCTGCTCGGAAAACGGCACGGCGGGTATCGGAAGGGCGTGCGCGAACTGTTCGGGCGCGGCGCGCCCGTCGTGTTTACGCTCGGATACTGTTCGGCGTTCGTCGTCTCCGCGGGTATGATCGCGGCGTTGGACGCGCTTGCGCCCGAATACGGTCCGCTCTGTTCGGCGTGCGGAACGGTGTTCGTCTGTTGTTTTCTCGCGCGCGGCACGCGCGGACTGTCCGTTCTGAACGCATTGCTCGTGCCGTTGATTCTCGCGTTCGTACTCGTCTGCGGCGGAGGGGATAAAAGTTTTTCCTATCCCGTGCCGCCCGCAAACGAATGGAACGCATGGGGCGGCGGCGCGGTATATGCGGGCTTGAACGCCTTTCTCGCGATGCCGGTGCTGATGGACGCGGGCGCGACGCGGAAGCGGATTTTTACACCCGCTCTGCTCGCGTCGGCGACCGTATGCGTCTGCGCCCTGTTCATACTCGGAAGCGTCTATCGGGAGGGCTCGGCGGCGATCCGCGCCGAGATGCCCTTTTTATACGCGATGCGCGGAAACCGACTGTTCCGTCCCGTATGCGCCGTCGCCGTTCTGACCTCGCTTGCCTCCTCGCTCTATCCGCTCGTATCGCTCTTCGGGGAATACGGAACAATCAGACGAACCGCCGCGAGGGGCGGAGTGCTCCTCGCGGCGTTCGCGCTCTCCCGATTGGGGTTGGGAGAGATCGTGAATCGGTTGTATCCCTTACTCGGCGCCGCGGGCGTCGCGACGTCAGCTTTCGGGAGTTTTTACGAGTATCTTTTCCAGAAGCGCCACAAGAAAATACATGGCGGCGGCGAGCAGGCAGAGGATGCAGGTTGCGCTCATGACGAGGTCGAGCTTAAAGACTTGCCCTCCGTAGACGATGAGATACCCGAGCCCCGCTTTTGAGACGATGTATTCGCCCATGATCGAGCCGATCCACGCCATGCCGACGTTGACTTTGAGCATCGAGACGAACGAAGCGAGCGAGGAGGGAATGACGAGCTTCCGCAGAATCTGGAATTTTTTCGCTCCCATCGATTGCAACAAAAGAATTTTATTGCGGTCGGTGGCGATGAACGCGCTCAGCATGTGCAAAATCGCGACGATGATTCCGACGAGCACCGTCATAAACACGATCGCCTTACTGCCCGTTCCGCACCAGATGATGATGAGCGGACCGAGCGCGATCTTCGGCAGCGCGTTGAGAACGACGACGTACGGTTCGAGAATTTTGCGCAGCGTGTCGCTCCACCAGAGCGCGAGCGCGATTCCCGTGCCGAGCCCGACGGCGATCAGAAACCCGACGATCGTCTCCGTCAGCGTTACGCCGACGTGATAGAAGAGCGAACCGTCGCGGTAGAGCGACGCGATCGTCTTGGCGATTCTCGACGGAGAGCTGGTGATGAACGGATCCACGACGCCCGTTGCGGCGACGAGTTCCCATAGCCCTAAAAGCAGTACGAGCAGTCCGATCCGGAACGTCCAGACGAGCGCGGATTTGCGCCGGCAGCGTTTCAGATAGAGCGCGTGTTCGCGCGAATAAGTTTGCAAGCCTTTGTTTCTTTTCAATCGTTTCATCCGTTGAGTTCCTTCCATAGCAGTTCAAACCAGGCGGAAAATTGGTTCAGTTCCCGCCGTTTCAGAGGATTTTGTTCCGTTCCGAAATCGAGTTCGTGCGAAGCGAGAACGCGCGCCGGTCGCGCGGACAGGACGATGACGCGGTCGGCGAGAGAGATCGCTTCCGAGATGTCGTGGGTAATGAGAAGGGCGGTCTTTCCCTCGGTGCGAATGATCCGCGAGACGTCCTCGGTGACGTTGAGACGCGTCTGATAATCGAGCGCGGAAAAGGGTTCGTCGAGGAGCAGGACGTCGGGATCGGTCGCAAGCGTGCGGATGAGCGCGGCGCGTTGGCGCATGCCGCCCGAAAGCTGGGCGGGATAGCTTTGAAGAAATTCCGCAAGTCCGTATTTTGCCGCAAGCGACCGCGCCCGTTCCCGATTTTCTTTCGTGTTGATTTTTTTGATTTCGAGCGGGAGAAAGATATTTTTTTCAATGGTGCGCCAGGGGAAGAGTTCGTCTTTCTGCAACATGTATCCGAAGGAGACGCCGCCCGAATCCACGGCGCCTTCCGAGGGTTTCAGAAGTCCCGCGGCGAGCGACAGAAGCGTCGTTTTCCCGCATCCCGAAGGACCGATGAACGCGATAAACTCTCCTTCCTCCACGGCGAAGGAGAGTTTCTCCGCCGCCGTCGTCTCCCCGCGCGCCGTATGATAGATATATGTGACGTCGCGGAATTGTAAAATGACCTTTTTCATAAGCGGTTCCGCCTGACGAGGGCGGTTATTTCAGTCCGTCGAGCGCTTCTTTCGCGTAAGAGTTGTCAACGAGTTTGGCGTAATCTCCGCGCGAGTCGAGTTCCCCCGCGTTTTCGATCACGTCCTGTAAACGGTTGAAACTGTCCTCCGTCATGACGAGATCGGACACCCAGGCGTCGATCTTGCGGTAGCTTTCGATGCTCGTCGCGATCGAAGCGTAGGAAGTGGAGGGGAAGGATTTATAGAGATGGGAAGCGACGTCCGCCGCGTCCTTCGTGCGGGCGTAATCGACGGCTTTCACAACGGCGCGAAGAAACGCCTTCGCCGCGTCCCCGTTTTTATCCAGCCAGGATTTTTTCGCGATATAGCAGGTATAAGGCACTTCGCCCGAAGCCTCGCCCACGCTCGCGACGATGTATCCCTTTCCCGCCGCCTGATATTCGGACGCGGTCGGTTCAAACATCGTGCAATAGTCCGCGGTACCCGCTTCAAACGCGCCCGTCATCAGGTTGAACGCCACGTCGAAGTTCAGAGTGACGTTCTCTCCGTCTCTCAGACCGTTCTGATTGAGAACGTATTCAAAGGTCATGGCGGGAACGCCGCCCTTTCTGCCCGCAAGAATTTCTTTTCCCGCGAGATCCGTCCATTTGAAATCGGGCTCCTGTTTTCTGGATACGAGGAAGGAGCCGTCGCGTTTGGTGAGCTGACCGAATACGACGGGAACGTCCGTCGAGCCGCCGAGCTGAACGTAGAGCGCCGCTTCGGGACCGCAGAAGCCCACGTCGGCGTCGCCCGAAAGCACGGCGGACATGACGTTATCCGCGCCGCCGCCGTTGGTCAGTTCGATTTTCAGTCCTTCCTCCTCAAAATAGCCGAGCTCGTCGGCGAGGTACATGGGCGCGTAAAAAATCGAGTGCGTGACTTCGTTGATTTTCAGAAGAGTAAGACCGTCGTCTTCTCCGCAAGCGGAGAGCGGGAGGAGGGCGAAGAGCGCCGCTCCGGAAATTGCAATGGTTTTTTTCATACAAATCTCCGATAAAATTTAAGAATAATATATTCTATGTCGCGGGCGGAATAATTGACAACGGTTTGAAAATGGGATATAATGAATCCGCATTACGTTTTCGGGTGAGAAATTATGAGAGAGATGCAAACGACGTACAATCCCAAAGAGTTTGAGGACAGAATTTACGGAGAATGGGTAAGCCGCGGATATTTCACCGCAAAGGTCGATCCCGCGAAGGTGCCCTTCACCGTCATGATGCCCCCGCCCAACATTACGGGACAGTTACACATGGGGCACGCCATGGACGAGACGATGCAGGATACGATCGTCCGCTTCAAGCGCATGCAGGGGTATTCCGTGCTCTGGTTGCCCGGAACGGACCACGCTTCCATCGCGACGGAAGTGAAAATCGTCGATCAAATGAAAAAAGAAGGACTTTCCAAGGAACAGCTCGGCAGAGAGGAATTTCTGCGCCGCGCCTGGGCTTGGAAAGAAAAGTACGGCGGCAGGATCGTCGAGCAGTTGAAAAAGCTCGGCTCGTCCTGCGATTGGTCGCGCCTTGCGTTCACGATGGACGAACGCTGTTCAAACGCCGTTCGGGAAGCGTTCTTCCGCCTGTATGAAAAAGGGCTCGTTTACAGAGGAAGCAGAATCATTAATTGGTGTCCCGGCTGCAAAACGGCGCTCTCCGACGCCGAAGTGGAGTATTCCGAGGACGCGGGATTTTTCTGGTATATCCGCTATCCCGTCGAGGGCGAGGAGGAGTTTCTGATCGTCGCGACGACGCGTCCGGAGACGATGTTCGGAGATACTGCGGTCGCGGTCAATCCTTCGGACAAGCGCTTTTCCCGTTACGTCGGGAAGACGCTCCGCCTTCCGCTCACCGACAGGACGATTCCCGTCGTCGCGGACGGATACGTCGATCCCGAATTCGGAACGGGCGCGGTAAAGATCACGCCCGCGCACGATCCCAACGACTTCGAGGTGGGGTTGCGGCACAATCTCCCCGTCGTCCGCGTCATGAACGACGACGGCACGATGAACGAACTCGCGGGCGAATACGCGGGGCTCGATCGCTACGAAGCGAGAAAGCGCGCGGTCGCGGCGCTCGAAGCGCAGGGCTTGCTCGTCAAGGTCGAACCGCATAAACACAACGTGGGGCACTGCTACCGTTGCCGTTCCACGGTGGAGCCCATCGTCTCCAAACAGTGGTTCGTCAAGATGGCGCCGCTTGCAAAACCCGCAATCGAAGCGGTCATGAAGAACAAAACGAAGTTCGTTCCCGACCGTTTTGCGAAAATCTATTATAATTGGTTGGAAAATATCCGCGATTGGTGTATCTCCCGTCAGCTTTGGTGGGGACACCGCATTCCCGTCTGGTACTGCGACGATTGCGGCGAGACGATCTGCGCGAAGGATACTCCGACCGTCTGCCCGAAGTGCGGAAGCGCGCGTCTCACGCAGGACGAGGACGTGCTCGACACCTGGTTTTCTTCCGCGCTGTGGCCGTTTTCTACGCTCGGCTGGCCCGATTGTACGGAGGATTTCTCCTATTTCTATCCGACGGACGCGCTCGTAACGGGATACGACATCATTCCGTTCTGGGTGATGCGCATGATGTTCTCGGGGTTGGAATATACGGGAAAGGTGCCCTTCCGCGACGTGCTCATTCACGGTTTGGTGCGGGACGAACAGGGCAGGAAGATGAGCAAATCGCTCGGAAACGGAATCGATCCGCTGGAAGTCATCGACCGTTACGGCGCCGACTCTCTGCGCCTGTCCCTTCTCACGGGCGTTGCGCCCGGGAACGATACCCGCTACACCGACGCGAAAGTGGAAGCCGCGCGCAACTTTATCAATAAATTATGGAATGCGGCGCGCTTTGTCGTGATGAACGCCAAAGACGTCTCCGTTCCCGATCTCGGAACGGTCAGATTACAGCCTGCGGACCGTTGGATCATTTCCCGCTTGCAGACCTGTATTCGCGAAACGACGCTCTCGATGCAGAAATACGATCTGGGAATCGCGGCGGATAAGCTCGTCGATTTCGTCCGGAACGACTTCTGCGATTGGTATATCGAACTTTCCAAACCCGCGCTCTACGGCGACGACGGGGAGAAAAAGCGCGGCGCGCTCGGCGTATTGCTGTTCGTGCTCGACAGCGCGTTGCGGCTATTGCACCCGTTCATTCCGTTCGTGACGGAAGAAATTTATTCCTGTCTGCCCGGACGCGAAGGCAGCATCATGGTTGCGGAGTATCCCCGCTATAACGCGCGGCTCGCCTATAAAAAAGAGGCGAAGGCGTTTGAAGGGGTGATCGAACTCATCAAAACGGTCCGCGCGATGAAGGTCGCCGTCAACTGCCCGCCCGCCAAAAAAGTGCGGCTCTTCCTCGTAACGGAAGGCAGACGGCTCGTAAACGCCAATAAGAGCGCGGTGCTCCGACTCGCAGGCGCGAGCGAGATCGAATTTGTGTCCGACGGCTCGGAGGCGGGAGAAAAGACCGTTTCGCAGGTTTGCGGATTGTGCCACGTCTTTATTCCGCTCGGAGAACTCGTCAATCTCGAAGAGGAGAAGAAGCGGCTGGAAAAAGAACTCGATCGCGTGATGGGCGAAATCGCCCGCGCGGGAGGAAAGCTCTCCAACGTGAACTTTATCGCGAAAGCGCCGAAAAAACTCGTCGAAGACGAACGCGCCAAACTCGAAAAGTATATCGATATGAAGGCGAAAATCGAAAAACAGATTTCCGAATTATAAGAAGAAAACGCTCCCTCCGCGGGGCGTTTTTGCGTACGATCACGCGGGAACGGGAGATCGATACGAACGCGCCTTTCAAGACGGCGCGGCGAAACGGCAGACGGGCGGCACCGTATCGGTGCGGCAATGACGCGTTCGACAACGGAAGAGCGGAAGAACGGGCGACGGAATGCGTGAAAGAACGCGCAACAGAATGCGCAAAAGAATGAGTGAAAGGAAGAACCGACGACGAAACGCGCAACAGGAACGGGCGAATCCGTCCGTTTTTTTTTGCGCGTCGGCTCATAAAACGCGCTGCTCTGCTCGATTTCTTTTTTGCATTTAATTATAAAACTTACAGTCCTATATAAAAACAAAAAATGCGAGAAAGAACGAGCTTTCCTGCTCGATTTCTTTTTCGCATTTAATTATAAAACTTACACGCGAAAAAAAATCAGAAAACCTCTTTCATACGCTTGACAGGCGCAATACAATCTGTTAGAATATAAATCGATAAAAATTTATCGATGTCAGAAAAGGGGAGAGCGGAAATGGGTAACGGAAGCGAAATTGCGGTTTCCAAGGCGACGCTTTCGCGCCTGCCCGCGTATCTTCGGTATCTGAAAGGCGAAGCGGGGAAGGGCGTGGAATACGTCTCCTCGGCGGTTGTCGCGCGGGATATGGGATATTCCGCCGTCGGCGTGAGAAAAGATCTCGCGTTGGCGTCCTCCGTGCCGGGGAAGCCGGGCGTGGGATTCGAGGTACGGCGGCTGATCGCGGACGTCGAAAAATTTTTAGGATACCACAGTTGGACGGACGCGGTGGTGGTCGGCGCGGGCGGGCTGGGGAGAGCGATCCTCTCTTACGACGGATTCGAGAATTACGGAATTCACGTCGTCGCGGCGTTCGACGTATCGCCTTCCAAGGTGGGCGCGGTCGGAGGGAAGCCCGTGTATCCGATGGAGCGGTTGCCGGAGATCGTGCGGCGCAACGGGGTCCGGGTAGGAATTCTGACCGTTCCGCGCGGCGCGGCGCAGAGCGCGTGCGAAGAGATGGTGCGGGCGGGAATCACGGCGATTCTCAATTTTGCGCCCGTATATCTGAACGTACCCGACGGGGTTACGGTAAAATACGAAGATCTGGCGGTTTCGTTGGCGTCGCTTTGCGGCGAAACGCCCGTATCGGAATAAAATCGTTTGAAAATTTTGACAAATAAACGGAGGTAACACATGAAAGACTTTATCGTCAACGACGAGGACTCTCTTGCGAAGATGCTCGGAAGAGTGAGGGCGGCTCAGGAAAAGTTTGCGACTTTTACGCAGGAGCAGGTGGATTACATTTTCTATAAGGCGGCGCTGGCGGCCAACAAAATGAGAATTTCCCTTGCGAAAATGGCGGTGGAAGAGACGGGAATGGGCATTGTAGAGGACAAGGTCATCAAGAACCATTACGCGTCGGAATATATTTACAATCAATATAAAGACGTCAGAACGTGCGGCGTCATCGAACGCGACGAAGGGTTCGGTATCACGAGAATCGCGGAGCCCGTCGGCGTGCTTGCGGCGGTCATTCCCACGACGAACCCTACTTCTACGGCGATCTTTAAGTCTTTGATCTGCCTGAAAACGAGAAACGGACTCATTATTTCCCCGCACCCCCGCGCAAAGAAGAGCACGATCGAGGCGGCGAAAATCGTTTTACAGGCGGCGGTGGAAGCGGGCGCGCCCGAAGACATCATCGGCTGGATCGACGAGCCGACCGTTCCGCTCTCCGGAATGATCATGAGAGAGGCGGATATGATTCTGGCGACGGGCGGTCCCGGAATGGTCAAGGCTGCGTACTCCTCCGGGAAACCGGCGCTCGGCGTCGGAGCGGGCAATACTCCCGCGATCATCGATTCCTCTGCGGATATTCAGCTTGCGGCGTCCTCGATTCTGCACTCCAAGACGTTCGATAACGGTATGATCTGCGCTTCCGAGCAGTCCGTCATCGTGCTCAAAGACGTCTATCAGGCGTTTAAGAAAGAAATGGCGCTTCGCGGCGCTTACTTCCTCACGCCCGAAGAGACGGAGAAAGTGAGAAAGACGATCATCATCAACGGCGCGCTGAACGCGAAAATCGTCGGACAATCCGCCTGCAAGATCGCGGAGCTTTCGGGCTTTACCGCGCCCGAGGGCAGTAAAGTGCTGGTCGGCGAAGTGGAGTCGGTCGAGCTCACCGAAGAATTCGCGCACGAGAAACTCTCGCCCGTACTTGCAATGTACAAAGCGGAGAACTTCGAGGACGCGGTCGCAAAAGCGGACAGACTCATCAAAGACGGCGGTCTGGGACACACTTCTTCGCTCTATATCAACGTGGAGACGGGCGCGGAGAAGATCGAGTTCTTCCGCGGCGTCATGCAGACCTGCCGTATCGTCATCAACACCCCCTCCTCGCACGGCGGAATCGGAGATATTTACAACTTCAAGTTCGCGCCTTCGCTCACGCTCGGCTGCGGTTCCTGGGGCGGAAACTCCGTTTCCGAGAACGTCGGCGTCAAACATCTCATCAATATCAAAACCGTTGCGGAAAGGAAGGAGAATATGTTGTGGTTCAGAGCACCCGAAAAGGTTTATTTCAAACGCGGCTGTCTCGGCGTAGCGCTCAAAGAGCTGGGACGTCAGGTATATAACAAGAAGAAGGCGTTCGTCGTAACGGATAAATTCCTGTATCAGAGCGGCTTTACGAAAAAAATCACGGACATTCTCGACGCGGAGGGAATCATGCACACGACGTTCTTCAACGTCACGCCCGATCCCACGCTCGCCTGCGCCAACGAGGGCGTGAAGCAGATGCGTGATTTCGCGCCCGACGTCATCATCGCGATCGGCGGCGGTTCTCCCATGGACGCGGCGAAGATCATGTGGGTGATGTACGAGCACCCCGAAGTGGATTTCCAGGATATGGCGATGCGGTTCATGGATATCCGTAAGAGAGTATATACCTTCCCGCACATGGGCGACAAGGCGTTGTTCGTCGCAATTCCCACGACGGCGGGTACGGGATCGGAAGTGACGCCGTTCGCGGTCATCACGGACGAGAAGACGGGCACCAAATACCCGCTTGCCGATTACGAGCTCATGCCCGACGTCGCCATCGTGGACGCGGATCTCATGATGAACATTCCCAAGGGATTGACCTCCTGTTCGGGAATCGACGCGATGAGCCACGCGCTGGAAGCGATCGCGTCCGTCATGGCGACCGATTTCACGAACGGCATCGCGAAAGAAGCGGTGAAACTCATATTCGAATATCTGCCCGCGGCATACGAAAAGGGCGCGCACGACGCGGAAGCGCGTGAGAAAATGGCGAACGCGTCCTGCATGGCGGGTATGGCGTTTGCGAACGCGTTCCTCGGCGTCTGCCACTCCATGGCGCACAAGCTCGGTTCCTATTGGCACATTCCTCACGGTATGGCAAACTCGCTCATGCTCGAAGAGGTGATTCGTTTCAACAGCGTGGAACAGCCCACGAAGATGGGTACGTTCCCGCAGTATGCTTATCCGCAGTGCAAAGCGAGATACGCGGACGTGGCGAAGTTCGTCGGTCTGAAAGGAAAGAACGACGACGAGCTGGTAGAGGCGCTCATTCAGAAACTCAAAGAATTGCAGGCGGCGGTCGGACAGCCCAAGACGATCAAAGAGGCGCTCGGCGATAAAGTGACGGAAGAGCAGTTCCTCGAACGTCTCGATCAGATGACGGAGGACGCGTTCGACGACCAGTGCACGGGCGCGAATCCCCGTTATCCGCTCATGAGCGAAATCAAGCAGATGTATCTGAACGCTTATTACGGAAGAAAGTAAAAAAAGCGCGGAAAAGGGGCGGGAGAGATTCTCTTGCCGCTTTTTCCGTTGTCATGCCGATTCTTGGGGAAGGAGAAATTATGAGAGGACTGGAAACCTCGGTCATTAAATTAAGAAGAAAGGTATTCGTGGAGATCGCGAAAGTCGCTTACGAATCGGAAAACGTCAACGACGACATCGAAGCGATTCCCTATAAAATCACGCCCAGCGAAGTTCCGCAGTATCGGGAGAGCGTGTACCGCGAGCGGGCGATCGCCGCAGAACGCGTGCGGCTCGCCATGGGCATGTCCCTTCGTCCGCAGGATAAACCCGTGCATATCACGAGCGGGCTGGACGAAAGCAACATATCGGATAAATACTACGAACCGCCGCTCATGCAGGTGATTCCTTCGGCGTGCGATAAGTGCGAAGACAACGTATACGTCGTGAGCGATCAATGCCGCGGCTGCGTCGCGCGTTCCTGCATGACCGTCTGTCCGAAGGGCGCGATTACGGTCGGAGCGGACGGGCGTTCGGTGATCGACCGCGCCAAATGCGTGAAGTGCGGAAAGTGCAAGGCGGCTTGCCCTTACGACGCGATCGCGCATAAAATCCGCCCGTGCGCGGACGCATGCGGCGTCAGGGCGATTTCGAGCGACCCGCTCGGCCGCGCGAGCATCGATCCGAAGAAGTGCGTCGGGTGCGGGCAGTGTATGGTAAGCTGTCCGTTCGGCGCGATCGCGGACAAATCGCAGATCTTTCAGCTCATTCAGGCGATCAAAAAGGGCGACGAGGTCGTGGCGGAAGTCGCGCCCGCCATCGTCGGTCAATTCGGCGCGGAAGTATCGCTCTGGAAGATCAAATCGGCGCTCAAAGAACTCGGATTCAAGGAAGTGTTCGAGGTTGCGCACGGCGCGGACGTGGGCGCGGCGACGGAAGCACATCATTACGCGACGGAGGTGGCGACGGGAAAACTGCCCTTCCTGCTCACTTCCTGCTGTCCCGCGTGGAGTATGCTGGCAAAGACGCAATTCCCGGACATGGTAGACCTCGTTTCGAGCGCGCTGACGCCCATGGTCGCGACGGCGCGGTCGATCAAACAGAAAATGCCGCAGGCGCGCGTCGTCTTTATCGGACCGTGCGCGGCGAAAAAGTTGGAGGCGTCCCGCCGGACGGTGCGGAGCGACGTGGATTTCGTCATCACGTTCGAGGAGCTTGCCGCCATGTTCGAGGCGCGCGGGATCAATCTTGCGACCTACGAACGGGAGGAGCCCATTCACGACGCCACAGGCGCGGGGCGCGGATATGCCGTCGCGGGGGGTGTTGCCGCCGCGGTGGGCGCGTGCGTGAAAGCGTATTATCCCGACGTGGAAGTGAAAATCGAGCATGCGGAGGGCTTGTCCGAATGTAAAAAAATGCTGACGCTCGCCAAGCTCGGTAAGAAAAACGGCTGTCTGATCGAAGGCATGGGGTGCCCCGGCGGCTGCGTCGCGGGCGCGGGCGTGAACGTGTCCGTCGAAAAGGGCGTTGCCGCGGTGGAAAAATTCGTGCAGGATTCGACGAAGAAACTGCCCGAAAAAGATCTGTACGAAATCAGACTTCCCTGACAGGGGATCGCAAAGAAGCCCGTCGGCGTTGCCGACGGGCTTTCATGCAATTGGTGAATTATACGATTAAGTGCAACAGTAAGAGAAAAAAAGTAGTTTATACAAAATTTGAAGGGACGGCGAGCAATCGCGTCGTCCGATCGACGGGACGGCGCGATTCCGTCCTCCGCAGTACGAGGCGTACGGTTACGCGGGAACTACCGTCACCGTGATTTTTGCGGAAACTCCTTCCATGAGCCGAACGTCGACGGGGAAACTGCCGAGCGTTTTTACGGCGTCTTTGAGTAAAATTTTCTTCTTGTCCACGTCGAATCCCTGTTCCGCAAGCGCGGCTGAAATCTGTGCGGAGGTTACGGAGCCGAACAGCTTTCCGTTTTCTCCCACTTTGATCGCGATTCTGATCTCCGTGCCTTTCAGACTTGCGGCAAGCGCTTGAAGCGCCTTGACGTTCTCCGCTTTATGGAACGCTTCCGCCGTCTTTTTCTGTTGCGCCTCGTTGATTCCCGACGCGGTTGCAACCTCAGCCAATCCTTTTTTGAGCAAGAAGTTCTTTGCGTATCCGTCCGAAACTTCGATGACGTCGCCTTTTTTTCCGCTTCCTTTTACGTCTGCTTTGAGTATTACTTTCATGATTTCGTCTCCTTACGAGAATATTGTAACGAAAGAGGGGAATTTTGTCAATCGTTTTGATAGAATCTCCGCAAAAGGTCAATAATAAAGGGGAAGGAGGGCAATTATGGAAAAGACGATCAACAGCGGCGTTTCCTGCGGCGTTTGCGAATGCAAATTCAATAACGAAGGCATGAGTTGTACGTTGGATAAAATCCACGTCGGCAACACCTGCGACTGCAATGCGGAACACTGCACCTGCTGCGACAGCTTCCAGAAGCGCAGATGAAAAAACCCGCCCGCGGAAACTTCCGCGGGCGGGTTTTTCGTAAAGAGAAAGCGGTTGCGTCGTCTCTCCCTTTCAGCGCCCGCCTGTTTGCAGGCGGCTAAAAGAAAGAATTTGAAACCGAAACCGGCGGATAACGGGAAGAAACGCCTGTTTGCAGGAGAAAAACGCTTCCGTAATTTGAACTTCCGTCGCGTCGTTTACGGAACGCGCCGTCGGACGCCGCGGGAAGATTTATTCCCGATAACAGTCGCACATTCTTCCGTCGGGCAAAAATCCCGTATCCGAACATTTTGCGCATTGAAAGCGAGGGAGAAAATCTTCCTCCGAAAGTTTGAGGCGGGAAAGCGCGTCGGCGCGTTTTTTCTTCCATTCCGTCAGCGATTCGCGCAAGGCGGGCAGGGCGTTCGGGGAGAATACTTCCGCGCGGGCAAGTTCGATTTCTCCCTTTTTCAAAGCGGCGTCCGCGGTGCGGAACGCTTCGTCTTTTGCGGCGCGCTTTTGTGCTTTTTCCGCTTTTTCGAGCGCGCGGGCGCGGAGCAGAGAATAATACCGTTCGCGATCCGATCTCTGATCGGCGGCGATCGCGGCTTCGTTGCGGTAGGCGTTCTGCGCGCCGCGTTGCGTTTGCGACGGCGCGGGAATGGCTTCGGGCGCGAATACGCCCGTCCGTTTCCATTCGGAGAGCAATTTATTCATGTAAGGCAGGGGCGAGGCGGCGTTCGTACTGCGCTTCGCCGCCTCGGCGATCATCTCGTCGGAGAAACGCCAGCTCTTCCAGGCGGATACCATGTCCAAGGCGGACTGCGTTTTTTTGACCACGCCGCAGATCGTCTGAATTTTTTGCAGAAGCCGTAGTTCCCCGTCCCGCTCCGCGCAGTACGCTTTTACGCCTTCCCCGTCCACGATTCCCGCCGCATAGAGCGTATCGAGCAGAGCGTCCGTCTCGGCGAATCCGTAGCGCAGCTTGAACGCGAGCGAGGCGACGAGCGTCAGGCTCTCTTCGTCGTATCCGCGTTCCAGCCATTTTTCGGCGTATTCCTCCGCGTAAGCGCGCGGGTTCTGAATCTTAACGCCGAGTTTCGATCCCACTTTGAATACGACGGACGTCAATTCCTCTCTTCGGGCAAGGTATTCTTTCGCTTCGGCGGCGGTGTGGACGTCCCGTTCGTGCAGTTCCGTCACGAGCGCGTCGAGCGTGGAGAGCGTGCCTTTGCCGAGTTTTTCCGCGCAGGCGTAAATCGCACGCGGTTCCGTGCCGTATCCCAGCCATTTTTCCAAAAACGCATAGTCGTTCTCCTGAATTTTTCGATAAATGCCGAGAAGGGCGAAGACGCGGGAAAGCTCCTTTTCGTGCGCGTTGAAGTCGGCGAGTTCGCGTTCCACCTGTTCGTATGTATATTTGTGCTCCGCGCACAATTTTTTCGCTTTATTCAGAACGTGCGCGGCGGACAGCTTCTCTCCGTC
>CAMGEK010000012.1 GCA_946055105.1 uncultured Clostridia bacterium | reverse complement strand
CTTTTCGGCAAATCGATTGCATTTTTTCCGAAAACCGTCTATACTGATAGCATGAAAAAATATAAATTCCGCTTTTCGGGAACGATGATCGTCGTCTTTTTGCTCGGGCTTCTCCTCTGCGCCGCAGGATTCGTTCTCAATATCGTCCGTTTCTGCAATCAGGGCGCGGACGGGGTTTACGAATGGATGCAATACGCGATCCTGCTCTTCGTCAGCGTGTTCCTCTCCGTCCTCATCGTCGCCATGCTCGTCAATTCGCAATACGCGATCACGGACAAACATCTGATTCTCCGTTTCGGAATCATCAGAACCAGATACGACCTCTCCGAGATCGCGTCCGTTCATCTCTTCAAAGGCGCGAACAAGCTTGCCGTCTATTTCCGCGACGAGAAATATACCGCGATCGTCGTGAAACCCGAATGGTACGACGATTTCGTGAAAACGTTGCTCGAACGCAACGAAAAAATCGGCTTTTCCTTTTCCACCGCGGAAGAAGAGGATGAATTGAAAAAGAAAAAGTAGATCTTCTTTCTTCCGATCGGTCGCGTCCTTCCGAACGCTTCCAAACCTCCGCGCGGACTTGAATCCGGAAGCGCGCCGCGTCCAACGTTTACATATCGAAAAGGAGCAGTTATGTCGGAATTTTTCAATAAGATTTGGAATTCTATCGTAAATTGGTTTATCGACGAGCGCGGGTGGCTCGCCATTCTCGCCGCCGTCGCCGTCGTTGTTCTCGGTTACTTTCTGATCAGACTTCTGCTTGCGATCGCTTCGAGAGCGCTCAGAAAGTCAAAGCTTCACGGGCTCGCGTGCGATTTTCTTCTGACGATCCTGAAAGCGATCCTCTTCTTCCTCTACGTCATGGCGGTCATGCGCACGCTCGGCATCGATACCTCGGGCATGGTTGCCATACTCGCGGCTTCCTCGCTCGCTCTGACGCTCGCCCTGCAAACGACTCTTTCCAATTTTGCAAGCGGAATGATTCTCGTCAGCAACCGTCCGTTTGAGGAGGGAGATTTCGTCGAAGCGGGCGGAGTTTCGGGCATCGTGGAAAAAATCACGCTGTTCAGCACGAAATTGAAGACGCCCGATCATAAGCTCATCACGCTTCCGAATTCCGTCGTCGCGGGCGGCAACATCGTCAATTTCTCGACGGAACCAAAGCGCAGAGTGGATCTGGAATTCGGCGTCGCTTACGGCACGGACGTCGACAAGGCGAAGCGCGTCATGACGGAGGTTCTCGACGAACACCCCCTCGTTCTGCACGACGACGGATATACCGTCCGCCTGACCAGACAAGCGGAGAGCGCGCTCGTCTTCGTCTGCCGCTGTTGGGTAAACAATCCCGACTATTGGACTGTCTATTTCGACCTCAACGAAAACATGACCAAGCGTTTTCAGACGGAAGGGATCGAAATTCCTTACAACAAACTCGACGTCAATCTGCTTTCGCGGAAAGACGCTTGAAACCCGTCAAAACGCGTCTTTTTCCGTTTTGCTCCATCTCCGCGCGATAAAGCGCATTTTTAAGGAGAGCGGAAGGAGCGCCGTCGCCGCGCGCATCAGTCGGTTCCAGAACCCGATCACCGCCGTGCGACGGTTTTTCTTTACCGCTTTCAGACTCGCTTCCGCAACCGCGCGGGGGCTCTTCGCGGCGAGCCTGCCCCATACCCCCTGCGCGCGGATATTTTTCTTTACGTCCTCCCTCGTCGGGATCGCGCCGGGAAGCACGCACGTTACCCTCGCCCGTCCTTTGAGCTCGACGTGTAGCGCCGCGTACAAGCGTTCCAGCGCGCTCTTCGTCGCGCTGTACAGCGCGAAATAGGGCATGGGATAGATGCCGGAAACGCTCCCGACGGCGAGCAATTCGAGGTCCGGTTCTCCGCGTTCCAGAACAAACCGCGTCACGGACGCCGCCCCTTCCAGATTCACGCGCGTCTGAAAGAGTATCTTTTCCTGCGTATACCGTTCAAATCCCTTCTGAATATCCGCGCCCGCCACGTAAATCAGGCGGGAAAAGCGAATTCCCCGCTCCTCCGCGCACGAAAACAGCGCGCCGCGGGAGCGCTCGTCGGTCAGATCGCAAGCGCACGACGAGACTTCGAGCGTCGGAAATTGCGTTTGCAAACGTTCGGTCAACGCGAGCAGCCGCTCTTCGCTTCTCCCCGTCAAAAAGAGTTTTTCTCCCCGTTCGGCGAGCATTTGAACGAACGCGCCGCCGAGCCCGCCGCATGCGCCCGTGATCAACGTATATCCCATTTTCTGCCTCCGCTATCAATATAGCACAAATTCGCCCGATCGTCAACGCTCGCCCTTCTGAAAAGAGAGAAAGCGCTTCAAAAAACGGAAAATTATAAAATCTTCGGAAAAGGCGTTAAAATGACTTGCCTTTTTCCGAAAAAAACGCTACAATAAAACAGATGCAGAGATGGCGGAGCGGCTGAACGCGCACGATTCGAAATCGTGTTATGCAGGAATGTATACAAGGGTTCAAATCCCTTTCTCTGCGCCAATGTAAAAAATACCCGTTTTATGGTAAAAAAACGGGTATTTTTTATATATGTTATTGCTCATTATGGCGCTATTTGTATTGTTTTGTTGCTAATTTTTGTTACAAAAAATATTTTTTGTGTTTCATGAAAAAACGCCCCCTCGGGCGTTTTTCCGTTTTTAATCCGTTTGTTTTGAATCTTTCGATTCGTCCGTATTCGCAAACCGCTTTCTGCAAAAACGTTTTTCGCCGCACTTCGGGCACTTCAACCAACGTTTCGTGAACGTATGAGGTCCGAAAACGTACGATTTCATATCGGGTACGAACCGTTCGCCGCACGCGGGACACTCGTAAACTCCCGCCACGCGATCGAGAATACACGCCGCCGCAATCCCGCCGCCGACGTCGATCAATGCGATCGCGATCAGAATGCAGCGAACCCAAACGGACAACTCCGCGATTCCCGCCAGCAGAACGATCGTTATGCCCGACAGCAACGTGACCGCGATCACAAGAACGGACAGAGCGATCTTTCTCTTTGCGTCTTGTTTTTCCTGCATCAGAGTCATGATGTTTTTTTCTGCGTTTTCAAAATATTTTTTCTCGTCAAGTCTTTCTCCGGAAAGCAATTCGTTCACGCTGATGCCGAGAATCCGACAGAGCGGCAACATCAATCCGACTTCGGGCAATCCGTTTCCCGTTTCCCATTTTGAAACCGTTTTGTCGGAAATATCCAACCGCTCCGCCAACGCTCTCTGCGTTAGCGACAATTCCTTCCGCGTCGCCTGTATGAACGCTCCGATTTTGACCTGATCCATACCGCAGACCTCCTTTACGAGGTTATTATACCGCTTTTCCGTCCGAAATCACACCCACGCTCCGTAGAGTTTGAGAAAAATCGCTCTGCGTTCCGCAGACTTCAACGGAAGATTACTTTCTTGAAACGATTTCCGAAGGCTCTGCCGTTCCACTTCGCGCCGTCACGCGTCGCTCGGCCAGATTCGGTTCGCCGCGAACCAATCCGTCTCTTTGAGAATCGTAGAATTGTTGCTGCCCGTCACCGTCGGCGCGTCTCCGCTCGATCGGACGACGATCGTTCCGTTCATCGGCGCAAAGTTCCAACTCTTGTTCCCGCCCGTGACGACGTCCGTCGCCATCGTGGTGACGTAAATCCGATCGGTGTACTTCGCCACGCGGTCGATGAACGCCTGCGTCGGAAAGGTATTATCGGAATTCGTCGTATATTCGGGCGAACCCGCGCAACAGCACACGCATACGATTTCCGGCTGTATGACGGAGAGCAACGCGTCCGTGCTCGACGTTTTACTGCCGTGATGCCCGCCCTTGAACAGTCGGCATTTCGGCAAAGAATTGTACTCGACGAGCTTACTTTCCCCCGACTCTTCCAGATCGCCCGTAAAGAGATAGTGATTGTTTCCCTGCGAGAGCAGAAAGCAGACGGAATAGTTGTTTTCGTCGGAGGACTCGTTCTCGTAATAATAGTTATAAAGAACGTTCATCGTCACGTTTTCCGCGAGCGCGTACGTTCTGCTCGCGCCGTCCGTTCCGTTCCAGCATTGTAACGCCGTATAGTGAACGGCGCCCGCCGAAACTTCCTCGTCGCGCTTTTCAAAATATTCCCGCACGAGCGCTCCGTTGTCTTTATTCGTCAACGGAAAATCGATGATCGTCCGACAATCGAAGCTGTCGAAAATCCCGGGCGCGCTCGCCGTTCCCACAAACGCCGCAATATGATCCTGATCGGCATGCGTGGCGACGACGTATTCGAGTACGCCGTCCGTACAATAATTTCGTATGTAGGGGACCAACGTTTCCGCGGAACTCTTCCTCGAACCCGCGTCGACCAAAATCTCCGTATCCCCGATTTTAATCAACGTACTGTCGCCTGCGTATTTATTTCCGAGTTCCATAAAATGAATGGATAACTCTTCCGTTACATAGCGCTTCCGATAGACGCAGAAATACCAATACGCGCCGACGGCGATCGCCGCGACGAGAAGAAAGGCAACGAGCGCGATGACCGCCTTGTTGCCCTTTTTAATTTCTTTGACCGCCGCCCGCGCGACGCGCTTTCCGTTCGTACTTTTCTTTTTCGCCATGCAAATTTCTCTCTTTCAGCGTATGAACCGCGCAAGGGGAACGGTTACAGTTCCACCCCGTTTCGGGCGAGCAGCTCCCGCGCCGATTCCACGCTGTCCGTTCCCGTTTTGTTTTTGATGGGCGCGAACTCTCTTTCGCGCACGACCTCGTAGGGCAGACAGTTGCCCATGAGCCGTACCATGTCCAGAATCAACGTTTCAAATTTATATCCGTTCTCCGTCTGCGGCATGATCGGGTTTCCCGCTTCGTCCAGACACGGTATCTTCTTCTTGACGACGTGTACGGGGATTCTCGCTTTCTCCATCTCTTTGAGCCGCGACACGCGGAACAAATAATTAAGAATCACGCCGTAGGGATAGAGCAGTTCGCCGCGTTCGTCGCGTGCCGCCGCCGTTTCTTTGGGAATTTCGTAATATTCGATGATGTTCGGCGCGCCGTCTTCGAGACAGAGCACGCCGACGCGCTCCTCGGGACAGGTTTTCCGCACGACCTTCGCGCCGCAGTTGACGCCCTCTGCGATCGTCGCGCCCACAAAGACGGGATCCGCGATTCTCTGCAACACGTTATCGACCGCGAATACGTTCAGCCATTCCACGCCGCGCTTGTCCAGATCCTCGCCCAGCCCCGCCTGCAACAAAGAGGCGTACCAACCGCCGTTTCCGTTCGGAGAACTTGCGATCTTTCCCTTTTCTTCCAACAGAATTTTCCCGTCCGTACCGACGCAGGGCGCCGTCTCCTGCACGAAAAACTTCACCTCGGAGGCAGGATAACCGAAATATGCGTTTTGCTCGAAAAACGCGCGCGTCTCGCGGTCGTTTTTTTCGCTCGTCATGATATAGAGCGGAACGGTCGCGTCGCAGACGCTGTTCGACTCTTTCAGATTACACATGAGCCTTTCAAATATGCTGACCGTGCGGGTAATTCCGACGTTGAACGTTCCTTTCGGCGCGTCGGAACCGAGTCTCGTTCCCTGACCGCCCGCAAGGAGCACCGCGCCGACCTTTCCCGCTCCGATCGCCGCCTTCCCGACCGATAAAAACTCCGCTTTCCTTTGCGCGATCTCTCCGACGTCCAATCCTTTGAGGGGAGCGATCCTGCCCTTCCCCGTCAGATCTTCGGGATGGTCGAAGAGCGCGACCGTCTCCCAATCGATCCGTTCGATCTGTCCGATCAGATTATCCCGCTCCGACGGCGACAGTTCGTCGTAAAAGCGGAGCAACTGTTCCTGCCCCCTGTCGCGCAATACGCGCAACGCTTCTTCCTTTTTCATCCACATTCTCCTCCTTCCCTTTGGTATATTATAACAAAGAAACGCTACGAATGCAAGCGTTTGGAGAAAGCAAAACGCGTCGGAGTCTCCGACGCGCGTTCCTTTTATCCGTAGATGAGATCGTGTTCCGAAAGCTGTCTGCGGAAAATCCCGATTTCCGTTTTCTCGTCGATGACGACGGTTTCCAAGCCGTAAAAATCGGCAAAATCGACGATTTCAGATACGGAGAGCTCCGTCGAAACGACGGTATGATGCGCGCCGCCCGCATACAGCCAAGCCGCCACGCCCGTCTTGAAATCGGGTTTCGGCTTCCACATGATCCCCCCGACGGGAAGAGCGGGCATCTTTTTCGGATACTTCACGCATTCGATCTTCTGCACGATGAGACGGAATCGGTTCCCCATGTCCACCAGAGAAACCGCAACCGCTTCGGGCGCCGCAATTCCCTCGAATACCAATCGCGCGGGATCGGACTTCCCGCCGATTGCGAGCGGATGAACCTGAATTTCGGGCTTGGTCGCGGCAAACTGCGGAGACACTTCGAGCATGTGCGCGCCGAGCACGAGCTCCGATTTCAGATCGTAGGTGTAATCTTCCATCAAACCCGTTCCCTTCTGCCCCGCCATATACTGCATGACCGCGCCGAGCGCAGCCGTCTTCCAGTCGCCCTCGGGACCGAACCCGTATCCCTTGCCTTGCAGATCCTGTATCGCGAGACCGGGGAGCTGATCGAGCCCGTGCAGCGCGCCGAAATGATCGACGATCCCGACGTATCCGCCCCGCTCCCGACAAAACCGCTCGATTGCGATTTCGTATTTCGCCTGCTGTCGGACGACGTCCGTTCTGTCCGTCGCCATGACGTACTTTTCGGCGTACTCTCCCAGGAGCGCGTCCGTCTCCCGTTCCGTTACGCGCGCGATTTCTTCGACGAGATCGCCGATCGGATAATAATCGACCTGCCAGCCGAGACGGATATGCGCTTCCACTTTATCCCCCTCCGTAACCGCGACGTCGCGCATGTTGTCGGAAAAGCGACAGACTTTCACGCTCTCGGAAAAGGCGATCCCCGCCGCGACCTTGCACCACGAAGCGAGCTCCGAAAGCGCGTCGGAATCCCGATAATGCCCGACGATCACGCGCCGCGCTTTACGGAGACGGGCGAGCAGATAGCCGAGCTCCCTGTCCCCGTGCGCAGACTGATTTTCGTTCATGAAATTCATGTCGATTGTGTCGTAGGGAATCCGATCGTGATATTGCGTTGCGAAATGGCAGAGCGGTTTTCTTAACAGATTCAGTCCCTTGATCCACATTTTGGCAGGCGAAAACGTATGACACCAGACGATCGCGCCCACGCAATTTTCGTCCGCGTTGACCGCCTCAACGGCGCGGACGATTTCCTCCGAACTTTTGCAAGTCGTTAGATATTTCACCGTGACGGGCATGCGTTCGTTGACGTACGCCGCCATTTCTTCCGAATGCAGCGCAACGCGTTCCAAGACTTCCGCGCCGTACAGAGTCTGAGAACCCGTGAGCCAATAGACGATTTTTTCTTTCATTTTTTCATTCCCCCCGTTTTATCTGCCCGTAATAGGCGTTTTTGCCGTGCTTTCTGAAATAGTGCTTGTCCGTCACATACCCTTCCGCCCGCTCCGCATGCGGAGAGAGCGCCTCGGTGAGCGCCGCAATCTTTGCCACTTCTTCGAGCACGGTCGCGTGATAGACCGACTCAGCGCCGTCCTGTCCGAACGCGAACACGCCGTGGCGTTTCGCCAATACCCCCGGAACCTCCGTCGGATCCAGATTGCGACGGCGGAAAACTTCCGCAATGGCGACCGCCGTATTCCGTTCGTAGTCCGCTTCGATTTCCGCTTCCGTCGGCACGCGCGCGCACGGAATATCCCCGTAAAAATAATCGGCGTGCGTCGTTCCGTAACAGGGGATATCCCGTCCCGCCTGCGCCCAAGCCGTCGCGAACGAGGAATGGGTGTGCGTGACCCCGCCGATGCGGGAGAACGTCCGATACAGTTCGAGATGCGCGGGCGTATCGGACGACGGGCGTAAATCGCCCTCCGCGACCGTTCCGTCGAGCGTTACCACGACCATATCTTCCGCCCTCATCTCCTCGTAGGAGACGCCCGACGGCTTGATCACGACGAGTCCGCTCTCCCGATCGATCTCCGAAACGTTTCCCCAGGTAAAGAGCACGAGCCCGTTCTTTACGAGATCCCGGTTCGCTCGCCATACTTTGCGTTTCAATTCTTCCAGCATACCGTCAATATTCCCCCTCTTCCCGCATGGAAACCACCGCCTGTCGCACGACGGGCAATCCCCGAATATATCGGCGCATGAACGCGTCGAAACCGATTTTGTCTTTCGGATCGGGCGAGAGCGTCGAGCGTTCGCAATCGGAAAACGCCGTGCGGTCGAGATAGTCCGCGAGCGCTTCTGTTCCGTCCGTCAGAACGTAGTTCGCGAGCGTCGCCATGCCCCATGCGCCGCCCTCGCCCGCCGTTTTCAGTACGGTGACGGGCGCGCCGAGCGCCGCCGCCAGAAATCTCTGTCCCACGCGCTCGGTTTTGAACAAACCGCCGTGCCCCGTCACGGCGTCGAGTTTTACGCCCTCCTCTTTGAAGAGGATATCGCAACCGATTTTGAGCGCGCCGAGCGCGGAATAGAGATGCGCCCGCATGAAATTCGCAAGCGTGAAGGCGCTCTGCGGCGTGCGGGCGAACAGCGGTCTGCCCGCCTCTATCTCCGTGACGTGTTCGTTTGAAACGCAGTTGTAGGCGAGCAGTCCTCCGCAATCCCGATCCCCCTTTTCCGCCTCGAAATACAGAAGATCGTAAAGCTCGGCTTTTTTCTGCTCCGAACCCGTAAGACGGGCAAATTCGGCGAACAGCTCCACCCATGCGTTGAGATCGGACGTGCAGTTGTTGCAATGCACCATCGCGACTTCGTCTCCGACGGGCGTTACGACGCCGTCGATCTCGGCGTGAACGCCCTTCAACGGCTGATCGAGCACGATCATCGCGAATACGGAAGTGCCCGCCGAGACGTTGCCCGTCCGCGGACGGAGACTGTTCGTGGCTACCATGCCCGTTCCCGCATCTCCTTCGGGCGGCGCGAACGGAACGCCCGCCTGCAAATTCCCCGAACGGTCGAGCAAGCGCGCGCCCGCCTCCGTCAGCCGCCCCGCTTCTCTGCCCGCCGCGAGAACTTCGGGCAGAAGATCGCGCAACCGAAAGGGAAGCCGCTCCTCTTCTACCAGCCCGTCGAACGCGTCGAGCAGGCGTTCGCAATAGGAGCCCGCCGCGCCGTCGACGGGAAACATGCCCGACGCCTCCCCGATTCCGACGACGAATCTGCCCGTGAGCCGCCAATGAACGTACCCCGCGAGCGTAAAGAGCCGAGCGATCTTTCGGACGTGCGGTTCTCGGTCGAGGATCGCCTGATAGAGATGCGCGACCGACCACCGCGCGGGAATATGCCGCCCGAACGCTTCCGTCAGTCTCTCCGCCGCGCGCGCCGCGCCGTTGTTCCGCCAGGTTCGGAACGGCGTCAACAGCGCGCCGCTCCCGTCGAACGCCATGTAGCCGTGCATCATGGCGGAAATCCCGATCGCGCCGATCTTTTTCAACGTTACGCCGTACCGTTTCAGGACGTCTTGCGCCAACCGCGCGTAACAGTCGCGCACGCTCCGTTCGATCTCGTCGAGCGAATACGTCCAGATCCCGTTTTCGTAACGGTTTTCCCAATCGACGCTTCCCGACGCGATCGGACGGTTCTCCCCGTCTACCAATACGGCTTTGACGCGCGTCGAACCCAATTCGACGCCGAGCGCCGTTCGCCCTTCTTCCAGAACCTGTCTGATTTCCATTCGCCACCTTCCCTCTGTTAGTATTGGAAAAATCGCGGCGAAAAATCGTCTCGGAGATAAAATCATGACAATAATTTTCCGAACCGTTTGAAGAATCGGCTTTCGGTCAAGCCGAAAACGCAGAAAAAGCGCTCCCGAAGGGGCGCTTTTTCGCCGATTGATTGTTACAACAGAATACAGATAACTCCGCCCTTCCCCTCGTTTACGATCCGCGTGACCGTTCTGCGCATCTTCTTCTGCACGCTCTCCGCCATCGAACGGTTTTTTACGTACAATTCCTCTCCCAGCATCTCGCGCAACGTTCTGCCGAACATGTTCATATTCCATGCGCGCTCCGGCTCGGCGGCGAGATTGTCGGAAATCTCTTTGGCGAACGCGCGGCTCTGCTCTTCGTTCCCGAGCGCCGGACGAACTTCGCCGCTGACGTCCACGCGGATGACGTGATAGCTCGGCGCGTCCGCGTGAAGATTGACGCCCACTCTTCCGCTCCGCTTGACCATCTTCGGCTCGGAGAGATTCATTTCCTTTCCTTCGGGCGGAACGATTCCGTAGCCGTATTCCCGCGCGTCGGCAAACGCCTGACCGACCCGCTCGTAAAGCCGCTTTGCCTCGGCAAGCGAGGTCACGAACCGCATGAGCGCGAAATCGTCCTCGATCTTTTCGCCGCATTGCTCCCCGATCATCTGATAGAACACGCCCTCTTTCGCCTCCACGCGGCAGACGGCGCGTCCCTTCGCGGGTTCCAGCCGAAGCCCTGCGGGCGGAAGCAACCGTTCGCTCTCCGCAAACAGTCCGTCAAGCTGCGCGCAGTCGCTCATCTTGGAAATTTTCGGCGCAACGGCGCGTACCGCGCCCAATACCTCGGAAATGAGCGGACTGTCCGCTTCGAGCACCCGCATCCAATCGGGAAGATCGACGTCGATGGATAGGACGGGAAATTCGTATAAAACGCGTTCGAGGATCTCCGCGAGCTGATCCGCCGTGACCGTCTCCGCGTTGACCGCAACGACGGGAACGCCGTATTTATCCTGCAACGACCGCGCAAGAGACTCGGAACGCGCAGGTTCCCGACAGTTCAGAAGCACAACGTACGGTTTCCCGAGCTCTTTCAACTCCTCCGCCGCCCGCTCCTCCGCGGCAACGTAATTTTCGCGGGGAAGATCGGTCACGGATCCGTCCGTCGTCACTAAAATTCCGATCGTAGAATGATCGCGGATGACCTTCCGCGTTCCCTCTTCCGCGGCGCGGGCGAACGGAACGGGCGTTTCGCTCCACGGCGTTTTGACGAGCCGCGGTTCTCCGTTTTCCTCGAAGCCCGTCGCGCCCTCGACGGGGAATCCGACGCAGTCGACGAGCCTGACGCGCGCGATCGCGTCCTTAACGGAGATTTCCGCAGCCTCTTCCGGCACGAATTTCGGCTCCGTCGTCATGACCGTCTTGCCCGCCGCGGATTGCGGAAGCTCGTCGGTCATTCTCAGTTTGCGCGCGCCTTCGACGTTCGGAAGAACGAGTTCTTCCATAAACCGTTTGATAAAGGTGGACTTCCCCGTGCGCACCGGTCCCACCACGCCGACGTAAATCTCGCCGCCCGTACGCGCGGCTATGTCCTCGTAAACGCTGTAATTTTCCATAAAAAAGCCTCCGCCGAATATCCTTGCAGAAATACTTTATGGCGGAGACTTTCAAATTATGCTTTTTTTGACGCTCAGGCGTCCGTCTTTTTTTCGTTTCCCGTAAAATCGGGCAAAATCTGCGACTGTTCCGCGATTTCCAGATAATAGGGATCCTCGGAAAAATCGCGCGGCTTCGTATATTCGCCGCCGAGCGCCTCGATCGCGTATTTGAGCTCCTGAAATTCCAGATAATCGATCTCCTCCCGATCGATCGTCTCCATCAGAACGGGCAGAGCGCGCGCGTCTCCGTATGCCGCAAGATAGCTCGCGTGCAGGGGAATTTCTTCCGCAAGACGGAATTCCCGCATCAGAATCTCAAAAATCCGATCGTCGCGCTCTTTGACGCGGGAGAGAATTTCCAGCATGCGGTCCTTTTCCACCCCTTCGGCGTACAGTTCGAGCGCGCGGTCTTTCGCCGCGTCCGCATTGCTTTTCAACTGTTCGCAGACGGCGTCCCGCACGTCCTCGTCCTCCGTTTTCGCGATCAGTTCGAGATAGCTCGGAAACGCTTTCGGATTCCCGCCGACCACGTTGAGCGCGAGCGTTACGAGCTCCTGATCGTCCGTTTGAAGCAGCGCGAGAAGGCTGTCGGGACAGTCGCGGCGTTCGAGTTCGCGGCAAAGAAAATCGGACACGGGGATCTCTTCCCGTACATGGCGAACCAGAGAATCGACCAGCTCCTCGTCCGTCATGGCGGCGTAATAACCGTTCGGCGTATTCTGCACCCGCTTGATAAACGTGTCGCCGAATTTCTTGTACAGCTTCGGAATGAGCGTTTCCCACTGTTTTTCGGAATATTTCCCCGCGTTTTCTTCCATGTATTCGGCAAGTTTTTCGTCGAACATGCCGTCAAAATCGATGAGTTCTTTCATGTTTTCTCCTTACAGTATATAATCGAGGATCGCCTGAACGACCGGCTTTTTCGCGTCGTACATTTCGGCGATCCGATCGATCCCGCGCCGCCCGCCGCGCAGATGCGATTCGCGGTAAATGACCGCCGCCAACGCCTCCCGCTCGTCCATGCAATCCCACGCTTCGGCGTTTTCCAGAGCGCGGTACACTTCCTCGCCCGCCGTCGCGATCTTTTTTTCGTTTTCTTCCCCTAAGAGCGCGTATTTGGAATAGACGTCCGCATACGCCGCAAGAAATTCCTCCCGCTTGCGCGAACCGATCTCGATTTTATGCGTGAAAAATTCTTTATATATATTACAGAGCACCACGCCGAACGAATCGTCCTCGTTGCGCACGGTCAGATCGTGCAGTATGGAGAATTTAATGAGTTCGTTGCCTTCGTAGTCGAGCAAAACTTCGCGTAAAAAGGCGAACGCTTCCATTCGTACCGCGGCGTTCGCGGCGAGAAGCTGTAATTTTTCATCCCGTCCCTCGTTTTCGTCGAACGCAAGTCGGAAAAATTCCTCAGGCTCGCTGATTGCGGCGAGCCGTTCAAGTCCGCTTTCGGAAACTTCCAAGACTTTGGAAAGAAATTTAACGACCGTCTCGTATTCGTTTTCGGGCATTCTGTAAAAATATCTCGTCTCCACCCGTTCGCCGCCGTCGCGCGAAACGCGCATCCGCGTGAGATAGTATTCCGCGACCGCCGCGCGCGGATAGACCGTGCACAGCGTTTCAAGCGCGGAAATTGCCTCCTCGACCGCCCCCGAACGATATGCCGCGACCGAATAAAAGTACAGCACCGTCCTGTCGTAGGGAAGCCGCTCTTTCAGTACGGAGAGCGTGCGGAACGCCGGTTCGTCCAAACCCGTTTCGCAGAGCGCGGAAGCCACCTTATACAAATCGTCCGTCTCCGTGACGGGAATCTCCAACAGTCGCCGCGCCACCCGCTGCGCCGCTTCGCGATCGCCCTTCTCGCCGAGCACGGCGCAATAGGTCGTCAGAGCCTGTATGTTGTCGGGATAGCGTTCCAGCAGGCGCCGACATTCTCCTTCCGCCGTCTCCACGTCCCCTTCCAACAGCGCGCACATCGCCGAAAGCCCCTTCGCCGCCGGATAATCCTCGCTACGGTCGGAGACGTCCGCGAGCGCTTCGCGCGCCTCTTTGAGTTTTCCCGTCCGAAGCATTTCAAGTCCGCGGCGGATCGCCTCCGTGCCGTCCGTTCCGTCTGCGGAATACACGACGCGCAATCTCGGCTTGTCGGAGAACGGCAGCAGACTCAAAAACTCCATGCGGCTGGCGATCTCCGCCTTGCTCTCGTCCGGAATCTCCTCGTCCTCCGCGAGCATCTTCTGATAGTACAGCGCGGACTGCGCCTCGTTTCCCATATTCATGAACGCGACGGCAAGCCCTTCGTACCCCTCCGCAAAATCCGCCTCGTTGCAGGTGTCCAGAAAGTGAAACCACGCGTCCGCCGCGTTCGGATACAGCCCCAACGCCTCGTATATATCCGCCGCAAGTACGCTCGAATCGCACGTCGGCGCGTACATACGGTTACGCTTATTCAACATTCTGAGCGCGCCCGTATAATCGCCCGTCTGAAAACGGCGATCCGCGCTTTCCAGCAAAAATTCGTCGTTGAGATCGAGTTTGGCGATTTTTTCGTCCTTCTTCTGTCTCATGTCACTTCCTCCGATCGCGCGAATAACTTCGCGACGTCCGTCTCGTCAAAGGTATAGTCGGTATTGCAATAATGGCAATGCACCTTGACGCTTCCTTCGTCGCGGACGATCGCCTCCGCTTCCGCCCTGCCCATCGTGAGAATCAACCGCGCGATTTTTTCCCGCGAACAGTGGCAACGGTAGAAAATTTCCCTGCACTCCGCGTCCGCGACGGAAAAATATTCGCGAAGAATCCCCTCCGCGCCCTTCTCCGCGACGAGCGTCGAAATCGCAGAGAACGCCCCGATCGCGCTTTCCGCGCGGACGAGACTTTCTTCGCTCGCGCCGGGCAGAGGTTGCAACATCACGCCTCCCGCGCCGAGACACCTTCCGTCGGGCGAAATTTTCACGCCGACCGCGATCGCCGTCGGGCGCTGTTCGCTGACGTAAAAATATGCGGAAAAATCCTCGCCGATCTCTCCCGAAACGAGCTCGCAGGTGCCGACGAAGGGCGCCGCCCCCTCGTCCTCGCGAATCACGGAAATCGTTCCCGATCTCCCGACGCAACTTCCGACGTCGAGTTTGCCGTCCGCGCGGGGGGGCAGATCCGCGTCCGGGCGTTCGATAAAGCCGCGCATAAACAGCCGTCCGTCTCCCGAAACGCAGATTTTTCCGCCCGCGCCCCCGCCGTTGACGGTGACGGACAGAGCGGACGTATCGCTTTTCAACCAACTGCAAAGATATGCCGAAACGGTCAGCGTCCGTCCCAACGCCGCCGCCGTCACGGGCGTCAGCCCGTGGCGCGCGATCGCCTCGTTCACGAGCGACGTCGTATCCAGAACGGCGAGCGAAACTTCCCGATCGTATATCAACGTTTTATAGATCGCACTCATCTCTTTCTGCATATCAGATTCAACCGATCGCTCCCTTCTTTTTCTTCTCCGAGACGCCCCTCCGTCCGGAGGACGTCGAACCCCGCTTCGTCCAGCGACGTCAGAAGCGCGCGTTCCGTATGAACGTATTGCGTATGCCGTTCGTCGAAACGGTCGTATTTTCCGTCCTCACGGCGAACGAACAAGGTGACGTCCATCTCCACCCGCTCTCCGCAGAGTCGGGTAAAGCACAGATAGGTGACCTCGTCCCGATCGTCTGCAAACATATTATTTGCAACTTTGTTGCGTAATTTGTATTCCGAACTGACGTCGAACCAGAAGATCCCGCCCGAACGCAACGCTCCCGCGGCGCGGCGGAACGCGCCCGTCAGGGCTTGCGGTCGGAGATAATTATAGCAGTCGTTGGGCGAGAGAATAAAATCGTACTTTTTCGGCGTTCTGAGTTTTTCCGCGTCCGCAAGCACGAACGGTATCGTCAGTCCCTCCTCCCGCGCAAGCGTCTGCGCGCGCGCAAGCATGGGAGCGGAAATATCCGCGCCCGTCATGGAATAACCGACCTTTGCGAGCGCGCGGCAGAACGCGCCGCTTCCGCACCCGATTTCGAGTCCCTCTCCGCCCGCGCCCAGCGCGGCGAGCCCCTCAATAAAATACTGCGACCATTTGTCATAGTCGCAGTCGTCATTCAGATATTCAAACCATTCGGCGAGCGAATCGTATGCCTGCGGCATAAATCTCCTTATTATCAGCGCTTGTTGAGCATTTTAGGCGGCTTCGGCGCTTTCTTTTTGCCCTTTTTCCCTTCTTCCTGCAACGCCTTTTCGCGCTCCTCGAACTGCTTGTTGTATTCGACGTAGCGTTCTTCGTTCTTGTGTTCCTCTTCATACGCCGCCGCGTCCTCTTCGATCGCCTGTTTACTCTCTCTCAGACGGCGGAGATCTTCGCGCGAGAAGGAATCGGGCAGCTGATAGACTTCCAGCCCGTCGTCGATCGGCTTGATGGGACGGCAGACGAGCTTGCTCTTCCCCTGCGCTACGATCATGCGCTTGTATTCGCGAATCGCCGCGCTGTCCGCAGCGCCCGTATTCATCGACGCTTTTTCCTTATTATAAATTCCCCTGCCCGTCGCGACGCCGATCTTCGGATTGATGAACCGGTCGAACGCCCATTGGGAGTAATCCATCCAGACGAGCATCGCGAACGAGAATCCGAACAACAGCACGAGAATGAGCCCCAACGCCATAAAGAAACTGCCGAGGAGCAGCAACAAGAAGGGCAGAATCGCGAGAAACGCGAAGAAAATCGTCTGCGGGAACGTTCCGACCGTCATGACGACGGCGTTGCGGAACAGCGTCCAGACTCCCTGTTTATAATTGATTCCGAGCGAGATCATCCAAAGGCAGACGAGCGCGGCGAAGAAGAAGAGGAGGTATCCCATCACCTTCCCCGCTACGAGCACCCACGACGACGCCGTGCCCAACGCGAGAGAGACGTCGGAGAGATCGCGGGAAGCGGAGACCGCAAGGTTGATCAGCGTAAAGACGAGCAACGCCTCCAATACGTTCAGATAGTTGCGTTTAACGCCGCGCAGGAAGTCGTTGGCGACGAAAATCCCTTCCGTCCAGATCATATTGCGGATGACGTACATACCGCCCGAAATACCGATCGCGGCGATCGCCGCGCCGACGATGAAAAGCAGGTTGAAGAACAGATCGCTCTGAAAGACGGACATCTCCGCCACGCCGACGACGTTCGGGATCGTCGGATAGCCGACGCCGAGCCCCGCACCGTAAGGTCCGACAACCCCCTGCGTGAGATTCACGGCGTATCGCCATATGAACAGAGCGACGATGGGAAGAAAGGTCACGAGAACCAAAAGATTCACGATCACCAACTTGCCGAATCTCCCCTTGAAAATATCCCAAAACAGCGACCAACGGTTGGTAGGCAGGGTACTGCGGGCGTATTCTTCGCTCCGCTCCTTCCCTTCCAACCATCGAGCCACCAATCCTTTGCGTTCCGCCATAACCCGTCTCCGTAAATACAATACGCGATTCCGTATTCCGCGTTTTTCTTATTGTACTACAAATCCAAAAATATTTCAATTAAAATCAGGCAAATTCTTTGACTTTTCTCTGCGCGTATGATAAAATATCCCTGCTTGAATTGAGGAGCGGCAGAACATCAGTATCCGACCGGAGGAAAAGAAAGGTTTTCCGTCCGCACGGTCGGGGAAAGGGTATCTCCGCCGAAGCGCGCTTTCCCCTTTCGTCGCGCGCTGGGGACGCGGGAGAATACCCCCGTCACTGTCACTGCGGTGAAGCGCTTTTCGGCATGCCCCTTGCGGGCGCGTTTGAGATACTTCGCGGGCAGTGATTCGTCATCTGCCCGTTTTCGGTATTCGGGCGTATTTTGCAAATTCATTTTCGGAGGAAGTTATGATACACGATAAGAAAGAATGGAAAGTCGGCGTCATCGGCGCGACGGGAATGGTCGGTCAGCGGTTCGTCACCCTGCTCGACGGGCATCCCTGGTTCCGCCCCGTCTGTCTGCTTGCGAGCGCGCGTAGCGCGGGCAAAAAATATCCCGAAGCCGTCGGCGATAAATGGGCGATGAGCGTTCCGATTCCCGCTTACGCGAAAGACTTAACCGTTCTCGACGCGGAGGCGGACGCGGAAAAGCTGGTCGGAAAAGTCGACTTCGTCTTTTGCGCGGTCAATATGAAAAAAGATCAGATCAAGGCGCTCGAAGAACGCTATGCGAAACTCGAAATTCCCGTCGTGTCCAACAATTCGGCGCACCGCGGTACGAAAGACGTTCCCATGGTGATCCCCGAAATCAACGCTTCGCACCTCGAAGTCATCGCGGCGCAGCGCAGGCGTCTGGGCACGAAACGCGGCTTCATCGCCGTCAAGAGCAACTGCTCTCTGCAATCCTACGTTCCGCTCTTACACCCCCTGCTTCCGTTCGGCGTGAAGAGCGCGGCGGTCTGCACCTATCAGGCGATCTCCGGCGCGGGAAAGACGTTCGACACGATGCCGGAAATCCTCGATAATATCATTCCCTATATCGGCGGAGAAGAGGAAAAGAGCGAACGGGAGCCTCTGAAAATCTGGGGAAGCGTACAGGGCGACGAAATCGTAGACGCGACGGCGCCCGTCATCACCGCGCAGTGTCTGCGCGTTCCCGTCTCCGACGGGCATACGGCGGCGGCGTTCGTCACGTTCGAGCGCAAGCCCTCCAAAGAGGAGATTCTCCGCGCCTGGGCGGAATTTTCGGGCGAACCGCAAAAGCTCGCTCTCCCCTCCGCGCCCAAACAATTCATTCATTATCTGGAAGAGGACAACCGTCCGCAACCCAAGCTCGACCGCATGACGGAAAACGGAATGGCGGTCTGCGCGGGCAGACTGCGCGAGGACGCGCTCTTCGACTGGAAATTCGTCGGTTGTTCGCACAATACCCTGCGCGGCGCCGCAGGGGGCGCGGTTTTGCTCGCGGAATTGCTTGCCGCGAAAGGATATTTCGACTGATTCACGCCCGACGGAAAATCGGGCATACCATGTAAGAAGGAGCGTTATATGACAGGATTTCTGAAAGGAACGGCTACGGCGATGATCACCCCTTTCCTCAAAAACGGGGGCGTCAATTTCGACGCGTTCGGGGAAATGATCGAATATCAGATTGCGGAGGGAACGGACGCTTTGGTCGTGCTCGGCACGACGGGCGAGCCCGCCACCATGACCGAAGAGGAAAAGGAAGCGGTCATGCGTTTCACCGTGGAGCGAGCGGCGGGACGCGTGAAAATCGTATTCGGTACGGGGAGCAACTGCACGGCGCACGCCGTCGAAGCGAGCAAAAAAGCGGAAGCGCTCGGCGCGGACGGTCTGCTCGTCGTCACCCCCTACTATAATAAATGCACCCAGAACGGACTGTACGAATATTACAGGGCGGTCTGCGACGCGGTGCGGATTCCCGTGATCTGTTATAACGTGCCTCCGCGCACGGGCGTGAATATCCTGCCCGCGACCATGGAGCGGCTCGCCGAAATCCCCAATCTTGCGGGCGTAAAAGAGGCGTGCGGCAACATGGAACAGATCTGCGAGACGATGCGTCGGATTCGCGGGAAATGCGACCTCTATTCGGGAGACGACAATCTCAATCTTCCCATTCTCGCCATCGGCGGAAGCGCGCTCATCTCCGTCGCCTCCAATCCTGCGCCCCGCCGCGTGAAAGAGGTCTATCTCGCCTTTGCTTCGGGCGATCTGAAACGGGCGAACGAACTGCAAGACAGACTTCTCCCCCTGATCGACGCGTGTTTTACAGAAGTCAATCCCATTCCCGCCAAAGCGGGCATGAATCTGCTCGGCTTTGACGCGGGCGTTCCCCGCGCTCCGCTCACGGAGCTGGAAGAGGGACATAAACAAATTCTGCGCGACGCGCTCGTCGCCAACGGTTTGAAGGTGAAAGCATGAACGTCATTCTCTGCGGCGCCTGCGGACGCATGGGCGCGAACGTCGCCTCCCTCGCCCCCGACTTCGGCGCGACGGTCGTCTGCGGCGTCGACGCGTACCCCGCTCCCCGCCCCTTTCCCGTCTACGCTTCCTTTGCGGAAGCGACCGAACGGGCGGACGCCGTGATCGATTTTTCCTCGCCCGACCGCCTCGAAGAACGGCTTGCGTTCTGCAAGGAACGGAAGATCGGAATCGTGCTCGCCTCTACGGGTTTGAGCGACGCCGATCTCCGACTCGTCGACGAGTATTCCGAACACGTCGCCGTCTTTCGCACGGGCAACCTGTCCGTCGGAATCAATCTTTTGCAGATGCTCGCAAAGAAAGCGGCGGAAGTGCTCGGCGACGCGTTCGACGTGGAAATCGTGGAAAAACACCACAATAAGAAAAAAGACGCGCCGTCCGGAACCGCACTCATGCTCGCGGAAAGCGTCAACGAAGGATTCTCCGATCACAAAGAACTTGTTTTCGGTCGGCACGGAATGGTCGGGGAACGGCAAAAATCGGAGATCGGAATCCACGCCGTCCGCGGCGGTACGATCGTCGGCGAACACGAAGTGCTCTTCGCAGGGGAAGACGAAATCGTCACGCTCGCGCACTCCGCGCGCAGTCGGAAGGTGTTTGCCGCAGGCGCTCTGCGCGCGGCAAGCTGGCTGATCGGGAAACCCGCGGGCAAATACGATATGAGCGATATGCTGCAATCCGTTTTCGGATAACGGACGGCGGGTCGGTTGCTCTGCGCGCGGCAAGCCGGTTGATCGGGAAACCCGCGGGCAAATACGATATGAGCGATATGCTGCAATCCGTTTTCGGATAACGGACGGCGCATTCGTATAGTCCGACCTCTTGTTCAAATAACATTTTCCCGCGCGCGTTTCGCGGGATTTTTTGTCGCACAACAGACATGAAACGTTCCTACCCGACGGAAAAGGTTCGTAGTACGAAGACGCATCGGGTTTGTGCAGAAAATCGGCGAAATGCACGAATCGCTGAAGAGGATTGTTCCTACGATAAAGAACGGAGCCGTGAGGCTCCGTTTCCGTTTATTCGTATTCTCCGTAATCGCGGCGGTCGGGGCGATCGCGCCCGTGCGGATCGCAGGGCGGCGGACAATCCGGTTCGCATCTGCCGCGCTCCTTTTTCTTGTCCGATTGATGCGCGGATTTGACGTCGACCAACACGACGTCCACTCCGATTTTCGTGACGTTTCTAAGATCGATGAACAGATCGGCTTTCCCGAACCGAAAGCCGCGACCGCCCGGAACCACGATCCCCTGCACCTTTCCCTCGGGAAAGGTAAATACCACGTCGCACACTCTTCCGAGTTGTTTCCCGTCGCCGAGATTGACGACTTCTTTGCGTTTCAGATCTCCAAAACTCGTTTCCATTACTCCCATTATATGCGGGTAAATCGGAAAAGTTTACGAAATTTCTTTTCGGATATAACCGAGCGCGTTTTTTTCGAGACGGGAGACCTGCGCCTGCGAAATTCCGACTTCCGCGGAAATTTCCGTCTGCGTCTTTCCTTCGTAATAGCGGAGCAACAGAATGCGTTTTTCCCGCTCTCCGAGCTTGGACATCGCTTCCCGAAGCGCCACGCGCTCCGTCCAGATCTCGTCGCTCTGGCTTTCGTCGAATAACTGGTCCATGAGTTCGAGCGTATCGCCCGACTTATTGTAGACGGGATCGTACAACGATACGGGGTCGGAAATGGCGTCCAGCGCATAGACGACTTCCCGTTCCTGCACCTGCATCTCTTTCGCGATCTTCTCGATCGTGGCTTCCTCGTCGCGCTCTTCGATGCCCTCCCGCACTTTGAGAATCCGATAGGCGGTATCCCGAATGGAACGGGAAACGCGGAGCGAATTTCCGTCCCGCAGATACCGTTTGATTTCCCCAAGAATCATCGGAACCGCGTACGTCGAAAATTTGACGTTGAACGCGGGATTGAAATGGTCGATCGCCTTGATCAGTCCCACGCAACCCGCCTGAAAGACGTCGTCCGCGTTGGCGTTCTTCGCCCAGAACCGCTTGACGAGCGAAAGCACCAACCGCATGTTTCCCACGATGAACCGCTCCCGCGCCCGTTCGTCGCCCGCTTTGAGCGCCGCCATCAGCTCTTCGTTCTCCTGCGCCGTAAGTTTGGGAAGTCCGGACGTATCTACGCCGCAAATTACCACTTTCTGCATCATACCCCTATCCTCCTATGTAGCCCGTTTCCGAGGTTAAGAGTATCTGCAATTCCCGATTTTTTATTCTGACGAACGCATGGAAAGACGGTAAGATCGGGCGCGTCGACTTTCCGCGCTCAGACGAGTTTGGAAATCTCCCGTTTCAGCCGTTCGATGATTTTCTTTTCCAGCCGCGATATGTAGCTTTGGGAAATGCCGAGCGAGTCCGCGACGTCCTTCTGCGTCATTTCCTCCTTTCCGCCCAATCCGAACCGCATATACATGATCTTCCGTTCCCGTTCGGGAAGCTTCCGCAACGCCTCTTTGAGCAGATCTTTTTCCACGCTGCTCTCGATTCCCCCGTAGACGGCGTCGCTGTCCGGGCCGAGTACGTCCGAAAGCAGCAGTTCGTTGCCTTCAAAATCGGTGTTCAACGGCTCGTCGAAGGAAATTTCGCTCTTTAATTTCACCGTGCGGCGCAGATACATGAGAATTTCGTTTTCGATACACCGCGAAGCGTAGGTGGCGAGTTTGATGTTTTTGTCCGTTCGGAAAGAATTGATCGCCTTGATGAGACCGATCGTTCCGATCGAGATCAGATCGTCGGGATCGACGCCCGTGTTGTCGAATTTACGGGAAATATAGACGACGAGCCGCAAATTATGTTCGATCAGGTTCGCTTTGATCTCCTCCGTATTCTCTCCCGCCTCCATCTTGCGCAGAAGCTCCGCTTCCTCCTCCCCCGAATAGGGTAACGGAAGCGCTTCGCTGCCGCACAGATAATGCACGACGTTCTCCGTCCCTCTCATCTTTCGCAGAATTTCTTTCAACGCGGTCAGAACTCCCATAATCCTCCTCCGTCAACGCGGTATGTAATATGAAACGGTATTCTTTTCCTTCCGCCTCACCGACGGTAAAGCAGACGTTTTCCAGCGTACGATCTCCGATTTTCATGCGCTCGCAGACAAAGACGGGCGCTTCGCGCGCGCCGTTGACGGTGGAAATCCGAATCCTGCCGATCGGCTTCCGATCCCGAAAGAGCGCCAACGCCGCGACGGGCGTCGTCACGCAGACGGGGCGTCCGCGAAAGGTGAGTAAATTGCCGCTGTCCGCAAGCCCGCGCCACGCGTATTCCCGCCCGCCCGTGCAGAGCACGCAGTCGACGAGATTCTTTTTGCATCGGACGTATCGGTAGGCGCGCCCGACCGCTCGGGCGCAGATCAGAACGAAAATCCCGCCCGTCGCCAAGACGAGCGCGACGGGAGCGCGTTCGATCAGATAGCCGTTTCCCTCGACGTATTCGACGCCGAAGTAAGAATACGCCGCGGTCAGCAATCCGCCGAGCGCGAACGTGTAAAAGAAAAACGCCCCCGTTGCGACCAGACGCGTCTTTGCGCCGCCGCCGTGAACGGCGACGGGCGCGATCAACGCCCCGCCTGCGAATTTCAATAGATACGCCGCCCAGACGGGAAGCGGAAGCACGGGAAACAACAACGCTTCTCCCGCGCCGATCGCCGACGCCGCGATCAGGTTGCGCGCCCGCATTTTTCCGCGCGCCGTGCGCACGGACAGCGCGAGCAGAAGTCCGTCGAGAAGAAAATTTTCCGCGAAAGCGTATTCCCAATAGACGACCATTCCTCAACCTCGTACCCGCCATTATAAAGGGTTTCGGGGCATGAAAAAAGGCATATCCTGTCGGAATATGCCGAAATAAGGGATTGTTTTCAAAACAACGGAATACTCGCTTCCGCATTCAGAGACATGGGCGCGAAGTTGCCCGCCCGATACTGCACCAGCCCCTCCGCGGCGATCATCGCCGCATTGTCCGTACAATGTTTTTTGGTCGGAAGAACGAGTTTCAGTCCCGCCGCCGCGCAGGCTTTCGTCAGACTGTCGCGCAAATATCCGTTCGCGACGACGCCGCCGCCCGCCGTCACCGTTCGCACGCCGCGCTCTTTCGCGCCTTCGACCGTCTTGCGCACGAGAACGTCCAGCGCCGCGCATTGAAAGGAACACGCGACGTCCGCGCGGTTGACGCGCTCCCCGCGCTGTTCCGCAGAATGGCAGTAATTGATGACCGCCGTCTTTAAGCCGCTGTACGAAAAATTATAGCCGCCCTCGCCTTTGAGCATCTTCGGCAGCGGAACGACGTTTTTCCCCTCGCGGGCGAGCGCCTCAACGTGCGGTCCGCCCGGATAGGGCAACGACAATACGCGGGCGACCTTATCGAACGCCTCCCCCGCTGCGTCGTCCAGCGTTCCGCCGAGCGCTTCCGAATGCGTCTCCGTAAGCGTATGCAGAATCGCGGTATGCCCGCCGCTCGCCAACAGCGTGATAAAAGGCGGTCTGAGCGTTTCGTCTTCGAGATACGCCGCCGCAAGATGTCCTCGGATATGGTTGACCGCGATCAACGGAATCCCCAGCCCGTAGGCGAATCCTTTCGCAAACGACAGCCCCACGAGCAACGCGCCCAACAGTCCCGCGCCGTACGTGACGGCGACCGCGTCCAGCTCCTCTTTTTTCACGCCCGCCCTTTCGAGCGCGCGTTGCACGACCGCGTCCACGGCGTCCGCATGCGCGCGGGAAGCGATTTCGGGCACGACGCCGCCGTACAGAGCCTGTACGGAAGCCGAGGACGCGATTTCGTCCGATAAAAGCGTTCTCCCGCGCACCACGGCGGCTGCCGTTTCGTCGCAGGAGGACTCGATTCCCAATATAAGCGGATTTTCTTTTCCTTTCATCATTGTCGTTTTTTACGATTTTTTGAGATAATCGATGATAAATCCCTGAATATCTCCGTCCATGACCGCCTGAATGTCGCCCATTTCGTAGCCCGTTCTGTGATCTTTCGCCAACGTATAAGGACAGAACACGTACGAGCGGATCTGCGAACCCCATTCGATCTTCTTCGCCTCGCCTTTGAGCGCGGCTTCCTCCGCCATGCGCTGTTCGATCTGTTTTTCCAACAACTTACTGCGCAGATATTTGAACGCCATTTCCTTGTTTTGCAGCTGAGATCTCTCGTTTTGACAGGTCACGACGATGCCCGTCGGGAAGTGCGTGATGCGGATCGCCGTCTCCGTCTTGTTGACTTTCTGCCCGCCCGCGCCCGAAGAACGGTAGACGTCCACGCGGATATCCTCGTCTTTGATGACGATTTCGTTGTCGTCGTCCACCTCCGGCATGACTTCGACGGAAGCGAACGAAGTCTGACGGCGTTTATTCGCGTCAAAGGGCGAAATGCGGACGAGACGGTGAACGCCGATCTCCGCTTTCAGATAGCCGTAGGCGTTCTCGCCCTCCACTTTGAAATCCACCGATTTCAGTCCCGCGCCGTCCCCTGCGAGACGGTCGATTTCCGTCACCTTGAAACCGCTCTTTTCCGCATAACGGCAGTACATACGGTAGAGCATCTGACACCAATCGCACGCCTCCGTTCCGCCCGCGCCCGCGTGCAGAGATATGAGCGCGTTGGAAGAATCGTATTTCCCGCGCAACAATGCGCGGATCCGCATCTCTTCGATGTCTTTTTCGGCGGTCGCCATCATCTTGTCCAATTCGGGAACGAGCTCTTCCTCCTCCGTCTCTTCGATGAGGTCGATGATCTCGTTTGCGTCGTCCAACGCCTTTCTTCCCGCCGTATATGAGGCGATCTTGCTCTCTATGGAGGCAATCTCCCGCGCGATCTTCGCCGAACGTTCGAGGTCCTGCCATACTTCGGGATTTTCCTGATCGCGTTTGAGCTCCTGTAACTGTTCGGCGCGGCGGTCGATATCGAGCGCGTACTTCGCCTCGCCCAACGTCTCCTCCATCGCCTTGATTTTTAATCTGTAATCGTCTGCCTTAAACATATCGCTCCGTTCGTTTCCGCGTCTTTGCGCACCCTTTTCCCGATTGACCGAATTACGGCTTTCCGCAGCATTTTTTGTACTTCAAACCGCTTCCGCACGGGCAGGGATCGTTCGGTCCGACCTTGACTTTCTTCGGCATGCTCGCGGGATTGAATTTCGTCGAGCCGCTCGTCTTTAAGGAGTCGACGTCCACGGGCGCGGGCAATGCGCCCTCTTTCGACGAAACGCTCGTCTCGACTTCCCGCTTCGGCGCTTCCTGCGCGCCCGCCGATCCGTTCTGCGCTCCCGCCGCATTCGCTTCGGGCGCGCGCGGCGCGCCGTTGGACGGCATCACCCGCGCGATCGGCTGTTGACGGATTTCGAGTTTGACCTTCAACAGCATCGCGATCGTATTCGTCTGAATCCGATCGATCACCTCGTCGAACATCGCGAAGCCCTCTTCCTTATACGCGATGACGGGATCTTTCTGACCGAACGCACGCAGACCGATTCCCTTTCTGAGCTGATCCATCGCGTCGATATGGTCGATCCAATTCCGGTCTACGTTCATGAGCAGTACCTTGCGCTCGACGTCCGAATAGTCTACGCCCGTCTCCTCTTTGATCTTGGCGATCTTTTCTTCGTAGCATTTCTCGGTCTTTGCGGAAATCTTCCTGATCGCGACGTCGTAATCCCATTTTTCCAGCTTTTCGCGCGTGATATACGCGCTCCCCTCGGGAATGAGTTTGGTTTCGATCGCGCGGTTCAGATCGTCCTCGTTCCAGCGTTCGGGAGCCTCTTCGACGTTCACTGCGCCGCGCACGACGTTCGCGACGTAGTCGGGAATATATTTGAGAATCTGCTCGTGCACGTTTTCGCCTTTGAGCACCTTCATGCGCTCGGCGTACATGATCATTCTCTGCTTGTTCATTACGTCGTCGTATTGCAGGACGTTCTTTCTGATCCCGAAGTTCCTGCCCTCGATCTGTTTCTGCGCATACTCGATCGCGCGGGTGAGGAGACGCGATTGCAGCGATTCGTCCTCTTCCAGACAGGACGCCGCATAGCGCTTGATCCGCTCGCCGCCGAACCGTTTCATCAGATCGTCTTCAAGAGAAATGAAGAATACGGATGCGCCGACGTCGCCCTGTCGGCCGGAACGGCCGCGCAACTGATTGTCGATGCGGCGGGATTCGTGCCGCTCGGTTCCGATGATGCAAAGTCCGCCCGCTTCGATGACCTTCACCTTCTCCGCGTCCGTCTTCTCTTTATACGAAGCATAGAGCGCGCGGTAACGTTCGCGTACTTTCGCCGCCTCTTCGTCCACGTCCGCAAACGAAGTCGCCGCCTCGATGACCGCGTGATCCACGCCCTCTTCTCTGAGCCGTTTTTTCGCCAGATATTCGGGGTTTCCGCCGAGCAGAATATCCGTTCCGCGTCCCGCCATGTTCGTCGCGATCGTGACCGCGCCGTACCGCCCTGCCTGCGCGACGATTTCCGCTTCCCGCTCGTGATTCTTCGCGTTCAGAATGTTATGCTGCACGCCGTTTCTGTGCAAAAGGCGGGAGATTTCCTCCGATTTTTCGACGGAAACCGTTCCGACGAGAATGGGCTGTCCCTTTTTGTGGCGTTCGACGATTTCCCGCACGATCGCCTTTTTCTTGCCTTCCTCCGTCGCGAAAATTCTGTCGTGCAGATCTTCTCTCTGAACGGGTTTGTTCGTCGGAATTTCGATGACGTCGAGGGAATAGATGGTACGGAATTCGCCCTCTTCCGTCTTTGCCGTACCCGTCATGCCGGACATCTTCCGATACAGACGGAAATAATTCTGGAACGTGATGGTTGCGTAGGTCTTGTTCTCCTCGCGGATCTTGACGCCCTCTTTCGCCTCGATCGCCTGATGCAGTCCGTCCGAATAGCGGCGACCGATCATGAGCCGCCCCGTAAATTCGTCTACGATGACGATCTCGCCGTCGTTTACGATGTATTCTTCGTCGCGGTGGAAGAGATTGTGCGCCTTCAACGCCTGCTGGATATGATGGTTGAGCGAAGCGTGCGAAATATCCGCGATATTGTCGATCCGGAAGAACCGCTCGGCTTTTTCCGCGCCGAACTCGGTGAGCTGAACCTGTTTATCCTTCCGCTCGATGATATAATCCCACATGCGCGCTTCCGCCGCGGCGAGTTTGCGCTCCCCGATTTCCGCTTTTCCGCGCTTCGCGTCCTTCCGCTCCCGCTGTTCCGCGTCCTCGGCGTCTTTCAGATCATCGTCGAAACCGCCCTTCAACGTACGCACGAAACGGTCCACCTGTTCGTACAGTTCGGAGGACTTTTCGCCCTTCCCCGAAATGATCAACGGCGTTCTCGCTTCGTCGATGAGAATGGAGTCCACTTCGTCCACGATCGCAAAATTCAGTTCGCGCTGTACCATCGCGCGGAGATCGGATTTCAGATTGTCCCGCAGATAGTCGAACCCGAATTCGTTGTTCGTACCGTAAGTGATATCGCACTGATAGGCGGCGCGTTTCGCGTTATCGTCCATTCCCGGCACGATCACGCCGACGGTGAGCCCCATGAATTTATGCACTTTCCCCATCCATTCCGCGTCGCGGCGGGCGAGATAGTCGTTGACGGTGACGATGTGGACGCCCTTCCCCGCCAACGCGTTCAGATATGCGGGAAGCGTGGCGACGAGCGTCTTTCCTTCGCCCGTGCGCATCTCCGCGATTCTGCCCTGATGCAGACAGATGCCGCCGACGATCTGAACGTGGAAATGTTTCATTCCGAGGACGCGCTTGCTCGCCTCCCTGAGCGCCGCGTACGCGTCGTATAAAATATCGTCGAGCGTCTCCCCTTTTGCAAGCCGCTCTTTCAAAACCGCGGTCTGACCTTTGAGCTCCTCGTCCGTCATCGCCTCGTATTTCGGTTCGAGCGCTTCGACCTTCAACGCCATTTTATCGAGTTTTTTCAAACTTCTGCGACTGTCGCCGCTCATCAGATATCCAATCAATCCCATACTTCGCACGTCTCCGTTTTTTGCGCCTTTTACGGCATGATAATCGTACTCGTTTATTTTACAATATTTTCCCTGAAATTCAAAGCGTTTTTCAACGGTTTTTCCGCTTTTCTTTTTGCGAAGCGTAATTTTCCGCCTCCCGTTGACATTTTTCGCGCCGCGCGGTATAATATTCTCATGAATCTCAAAGAAAAAATCTTATCCGCGCTGCGTGCGGAAAACTCCTTTTCGTCGGGCGAAGAACTCGCCGCGCGGTTCGGCGTTTCCCGTCAGGCGGTCAATAAGGCGGTGCGCGCGCTCGAAACGGACGGCTATTCCTTTGAACGCGTCCGCAACCGCGGTTACCGCCTCTCTTCCGCGGGCGGAAATCCCGACTTCCCCGCTCTTGAACGACGATTCCCGCAAGTGAAATTCGTCGTGCTGGCGCAGACCGATTCCACCAATTCCGCGGCGGGCAGGCTGTATTTGCAGGGCGAAAGAAGGCGCTCGGTCGTCTTTGCCCGCGAACAGACGCAGGGGCGCGCGAGACACGGAGACGTCTTTCAGTCTCCCGCGGGAAAAGGACTGTACGTCAGCCTGCTCGACTTTCCCGCCCTGTCTCCGAAAGAAATTGGCGCGTATGCCGAACACAAATACCGCGCCGTCGCGGAAAATCTCGCCTGCGACCGCCGCGAACAGCGTCTGTTCCGCAACGGCGTTCCCGCGGGAGGCATGCTCGTAGAATCGGTCGCCGATCCCGACCGCGCGCTTTGCGTCGTGTTCGGCGTCGGACTCTATCTCGACGCGTTCTCCGGATCGGAAACGCAACTCTCCGAAAAATTGCTCGGCGCGCTTCTGTCCGACGAGCCGGTCGGAAACGCAAACGAGACTCCGACGGAACGGAACGGATAAGAGCGCTCTCCGCAGAGAGCGCTCCCGTGTTTTTTGCCGGACTTACGGCGTCGCAGGCTCGGTTAAATTTCCGTACAGTTCCTCCGCGATCTTATCCCCGTTTCCCGTAGCCGCGCGGGAAGCGCCCGCCTTGACGAGCAGACGGAACTGTTCCGCGTTTTCCACGCCCGAACAGTCGATTTTCAATTTCTCGCCGCCGACTTCCAGCGCGCGCAACAGCGCGTCCGTCTCGCCGCGCACGCTGACGCCGTCCGCTCCCCCTTCCGCCGCCGCGCGGACGCCGCAGGCGATCTCCTCCGCGCCCAGCGTCCGATCGTCGAGCGAGACGACGAAGGCGCATTTTTTCACCGCCCTTCTCACCCGTTTCACTTCGCGTTTGAGATACCCGGAAAGTCCGCCGCGCAACGCCGAATAACAGGGGATCAGGCGAATTTCTTTCGCGCCCTGCCGCGCCGCTCGTTTCGCTTCCGTCTTTTTGACGGCGATCAGGCTCTCGCCCGTTCCGCCTACGAGACAGCAAAGCCGCGCGGTTGCGGGGAGCAGCCTGCGCGCGGCGGCGACGTTGACGGGCGACACCAGCACGCCGTCCGCTTTCAGACGCACCGCGCTGTCGCACGCGCGCTTCAACGCCGTCTTGTCCGTCTCCCGACGGGAGGCGTCCACCGTCAGTTTTTTGAGCGCGATCGAGATCTCCGTCTCCCGACGGACGCGTTTGAACTCCGCGTACTCGATCGCTTCCGCAGAGGGGATTTCCGTGATTTCTTCTTCCATATCGGAAATTTTTCCCAAAAAAACGGCTAATATGCCAAGTATTTGCATTTTATGACAATACGCAGAAGGTAGAATGAAGGTATGAATCTCCTGTCCGTGCAGAGCCGGGGCGCAGTCTGGCTCATCCTTCTGTTTCTACTCTGCGTAATACTCGTACACGGCGTGAAACTTGCGAGAATCGGTCACCGAACGCTCCGCAAAAAATTGCCGCCCGAACCGCCAAAGCCGACGGAAGAAAAACGGGAACCCGTCTATTACCT
>CAMGEK010000011.1 GCA_946055105.1 uncultured Clostridia bacterium | reverse complement strand
AGTAAAGGATAGCAAAATTTTGCTATCCTTTTATAATGTCTAAAAAATCCCTAAGGGAAGAGCGGTAAGGCTCTCTTTTTTGTTTGTCTTTCATAAGAGGATATGATATAATGTGCGCAAAATCTGCGGAGAGAAAGTGAATTTATGAACGACGTCATGAAAAAAATGCACGATTGCGAATTGTATCTTCCGAACGGGGAAGAGCTCCTGCAAGCGCAGACAGAGCGTCTGGAAAAACTGTACGATTATAACGCTACGCGTCCCTCGGAGGGAGAGCGACGGAACAGGCTGCTCAAAGAGATGTTCGCGGAGATCGGGGAGGGCTGTTATCTCGAACCGCCCTTTCATGCGAATTGGGGCGGAGCGCACGTCCATTTCGGAAAGAACGTGTATGCGAATTTCAATCTGACGCTCGTAGACGATACGCATATCTATGTGGGAGACAATACCATGTTCGGACCGAACGTGACGGTCGCCACGGCAGGGCATCCGATTTTGCCCGCGCTGCGGGAACAGGGTTATCAATACAACGCGGCGGTTCATATCGGAAAGAACTGCTGGTTCGGCGCGGGAGCGATCGTGTTGCCCGGAATCACGATCGGGAACAACGTCGTCGTCGGCGCGGGGAGCGTCGTGACCAAGGATTTGCCCGATAACGTGATCGCAGTCGGAAATCCGTGCAGGATCTTGCGGGAAGTGGACGAAAGAGATCGGAAATATTTTTTCAAAGACCGTGAAATCGGAGAAGATCTCCGATCGCGGTGAAAAGCGGAAAAAGCAATAATCCGACCGCCCTTTTTCAGGGCGGTCGGTTTCGTATAAAAGAATATCGATCCGAATCAAATATATCGTTTCGATTTTAAGAATCTCAACGTATTTTAAGAAGATCAATCCGATGATTTTAAGAAGATCGTTCCCTGTTGTTTTAATTGTGGCGACGATAGAAACGTCGATCGCTCTCCGCAATCATACGGCAAGCGGAAACGCTCCGTACCGATCAGGCGCGGGCGGCGCGGCGATCAGACTTCTTCCGGACAGGTATGGCGCAGTCCCTCGCGCAGAGAGAAGCGGCAACCGCAATAGTTCTGTCGATAGAGTCCGTATTCTTTGGAGAGGGAAACGGATTGCAGATAGCCGTTCCGTTTTTTGAAATCGGAGGGCAGGTAGCGCACGCCGTATTTTTCCGCCGCGGCAAACCCGATTTCGTTGATTTTTTCCGCATTTTTCAACGGACTGACGGTCAGCGTCGTGGCAAAATAATCGTATCCGTTTTCCGCCGCCTTTTGCGCGGTCTTTTCCAATCGGAGCGTGAAACAGAGGGAACAGCCCTCGCCGCCCTCTTTCGTCTTGGCGCGGAGCGCCGCGACGGGAGCGAAATCTTCGGGCGAAAAGTCGCAATCCATAAAGTCCGCCCAGCCCGTTTCGTGCAGGAGACGGATTTGTTCCAGCTTCCGACGGCGGTATTCCTGTTCGCAGTCGAGATTGGGATTGTAATACAGCACCGTAGTGCGGAGACGTTCGTGTAAAGTCTGCAAACAGTAAGAAGAACAGGGCGCGCAACAACTGTGCAACAGAAGTCCGGCGTCTTTCGGTGCGCGCGCGAGCTCTTCTCTCATGAAATTGTCGTAATTGATCGCGTTCATTTCTTCAACCGTTTCTGAATAATCCGTCAGATTATACCATAATTTGCGGAGAAGAGCAACCGATTTTCGCTCTTTCGACGGATTTTAAGGACGGGAAGCGTAGTCGCGCGCGCCGAAGATCGCCGTTCCCAGACGGATCATGTTCGCGCCGTGCGCAAGGCAGAGTTTCCAGTCTCCGCTCATTCCCATGGAGAGATAGGCGATCCGTTCGTCCGTTTGTTTCGCTTTCTCGTAGAGTTTCCGCATGTCGTCGCAGAGCGCGCCGAGGCGTTCCTCGCTTCCGACGGCGGGCAGCATCGCCATAAAACCGCGCACGCGCAGTCCTTCCGTCCGCGAGAGCCGTTTGTAGACGGAAAACGCGTCCGTGAGCGGATAGCCGCCCTTGCTCTCTTCGTTTCCGATATTGACCTGAATGAGAACGTCGGAGACGATCCCCGCATTGCGGGAACGCTTCGCCACCTCGGCGGCGAGTTCGTCGCGGTCGATCGAATGGTACAGATTTGTTTTTCCGATGAGATATTTGACTTTGTTGGTCTGTAAATGCCCGATGAAATGTCTGACGCCGCCGCGGACGAGGTCGTATTTCTCGCGAAATTCCTGCACTTTGTTCTCGCCGACGTCGGTTATGCCTGCGCGGATCGCTTCGTTGATTTCTTCGGGCGTTCTGGTCTTGGTCGCCGCAACGAGCGTGACGGGCTCGCCGAACGCGTTTCCCGCGGACAGCTCGCCTAAGAGCGCCGCGACGTTTTCCGCAATCATATACGTTCCGCGATCAACGTCGCCATTTCTTTACAGCCGACTTTTTTCATGCCCTCCGATAAGATGTCCGCCGTGCGGTAACCTTCGTCGAGAACCTGCGCGATCGCCCGTTCGACGGCGCGCGCTTCGTCGGGAAGACCGAACGAGTCGCGCAGCATCATGGCGGCGGACAGAACGGTCGCGATGGGGTTTGCGACGTCCTTTCCCGCAATATCGGGGGCGGAGCCGTGAATGGGCTCGTACAGACCGCGCGTACCGTCGCCGAGCGAAGAGGAGGCGAGCATGCCGATGGAACCTGTGACCTGAGCCGCTTCGTCGGAGAGAATGTCGCCGAACATATTGGAAGTCAGAAGCACGTCGAACTGCGCGGGATTTTTTACGATCTGCATCGCGGTATTATCCACGAGCATATCCTCTACCGTGACGTCCGGATAATGCTTTTCCGCATAGGCGTGAACGGTCTTTCTCCACAGACGGGAGGATTCGAGCACGTTCGCTTTGTCGACGGAGATGATTTTTTTCGTGCGCTTTTGCGCGAGTTTGCACGCGATTTCCGTGATCCGTTCGATCTCTCTGACCGAGTATTTTTCGGTATCCCATGCCGTTTCGCCCATGCTTTCGTCCTCGTATCTGCCCCGTTCTCCGAAGTAGATTCCGCCCGTCAGCTCGCGTACGACGAGAATCTCGATTCCGTTTTCAACGAGCGACTTTTTGAGCGGGGAAGCGTCCGCAAGCGCGGGCCAGAGCTTTGCGGGGCGGATATTCGAGTAGAGATTCATCGCTTTCCGTATGCCGAGAAGCCCTTTTTCGGGACGGCGGTCGCCGGGAAGCGAATCCCACTTCGGACCTCCGACCGCGCCGAGCAGTACGGAGTCGGACGCGAGACAGCGTTCCACCGTATGCGCGGGGAGCGGCTCTCCGCACGCGTCGATCGCGCAACCGCCCATGAGCAACGGTTCAAACGTGAAGTCGTGCCCGTATTTTTCTGCGACTTTTTTCAATACGGCAATCGCCCCGTCCGTAATTTCGGGACCGATTCCGTCTCCTGCAAGTACTGCGATATGTTTGTTCATGATGACTCCTTGATTCGGTTATTTTTTTCTGATCGTCCGCCGCGCGCCGTAACTTGGTTGTTGCGGTTATTTTTTTGCGAGCGAATTCAACAGACCGCCCGCGGCGATGATATTGCGGATAAATTCGGGGAAGGGCTGCGCCTGAAAGCGTTTTCCCGTCGTCTCGTTGACGATTACGCCCGTGGACAGTTCGCAGGAGACCACGTCTCCCGCCGAAATATTGCTCACGGCTTCCGGACATTCGAGAATGGGAAGACCGATATTGATGGCGTTGCGGTAGAAGATCCGCGCGAACGTATTGGCGATGACGAGCGAAACGCCGCTCGCCTTGATCGCGATGGGCGCGTGTTCGCGGGAAGAACCGCAACCGAAATTATCGCCGGCAACGATGACGTCTCCCGTCCGAACGCGGGAAACGAAATCCCGATCGAGATCCTCCATGCAGTGAGCGGCGAGCTCTTCGGGGGAAGAAGTATTGAGATAGCGCGCCGGAATGATGACGTCCGTATCGACGTCGTTTCCGTATTTATGAACGGTGCCTTTTACCATCAGAAAACCTCCTTTGCGGTTGCAAGTTTGCCGAGAACCGCGCTCGCCGCCGCCGTGTACGGCGAAGCGAGATAAATTTCACTCGTGATATGTCCCATTCTGCCGACGAAATTCCGGTTGGTCGTGGATACGCAGCGTTCTCCGTCCGCCAGAATCCCCATGTGCCCGCCGAGACAGGGACCGCAGGTGGGGGTGGAGACGATCGCGCCCGCCTTGACGAAGATTTCAAGCAATCCCTCTTTCATGGCTTGCAGATACACGTCCTGCGTGGCGGGAATGACGATGCAACGCACGCCCTTGTGCACGCGCCGTCCGTTCAGAATTTCCGCCGCCTGCCGCATGTCCGAGATTCTCCCGTTCGTGCAGGAACCGATCACGACCTGTTGAACGGGGAGCTCCGCCCATTCGGTGCGCGTATTTTCGGGCAGGTGCGGGAAGGAAACGGTGGGTTTCAGGACGGAGAGGTCGATCGAAACCGTACGTTCGTATTCCGCGTCGTCGTCCGCCGTAAAAATCTTCGGCTCGCGGCGGAATCTTCCGTGCATGTACTCTTTCGTCTTGTCGTCAACGGGGAAGATGCCGTTCTTTGCGCCCGCCTCGATCGCCATGTTGCAGATCGTGAAACGGTCGTCCATGGAGAGCGACTTTACGCCTTCGCCCGTAAATTCAAGCGAGCGGTAGAGCGCGCCGTCCACGCCGATGAGCCCGATGAGATGGAGTATGACGTCCTTGCCCGTTACAAAGGGAGGAAGCTCTCCCGTGAGACGGACTTCGATTGCGGCGGGGACTTTGAACCAGCATTTCTGCGTCAGCATGCCCGCCGCCATATCCGTCGAGCCGACGCCCGTGGAAAACGCGCCGAGCGCGCCGTAGGTACAGGTATGGCTGTCCGCGCCGATGACGCAGTCTCCCGCGCCGACAAGCCCTTTTTCGGGGAGAAGCGCGTGTTCGATTCCCATTTCTCCGACGTCGAAGAAATGCTCGATCTGCTGTTTTTCCGCAAATTCGCGGGTGTATTTTACCTGACACGCCGCTTTGATGTCTTTATTCGGCGTAAAGTGATCCATCACGAGGCTGATTTTATCTCTGCATTTCACGCACGTCGCGCCCGTCTTTTCAAATTCCTTGATCGCGACGGGTGCGGTGATGTCGTTTGCGAGAACCATATCCAATTCCGCCTCGATGAGCTGCCCCGCAGTCACGCTTTCAAGTCCCGCGTGCGCCGCAAGGATTTTCTGCGTCATCGTCATTCCCATAGTGCTTCCTTCCTTTTGATCGGCTGCGTCCCGATCGCGACGCAACCTTTTTTGATTTGACAGTATCATACCATATATGCTATACTCTTGTCAATCATTCGCAAAATGAATCATTCAAATAGGAGTAATTCAAAAAACAGATCATGAATACGGAAAATTTACGCACGTTTCTGCTGTTGAGCAAATTAAAGAATTTTACGCAGACGGCGGCGCGGTTGTTCGTGGCGCAATCGACGGTCACCAATCGGATTACGGAGCTGGAACGGGAGCTCGGCGTCCGGTTGTTCGAGCGCGATCAGCGGAACGTGTCGTTGACCGAGGCGGGAGAACGGTTCGCGGAGTATGCGCGGCGCATGACGGAGTTGGAGGACGCGGGCAAAAAGGCGGTTTCTGGGAGCGCGAAACGGAGTTTGCGGATCGGCGCGACCAACGCCATCTATGAAAGCGCGATCAAAGAACGGCTGTTCGGGCGTCTTTCGGACGGTGCGGAGTATAAAATCGTGCTCGGACATTCGGCGGAATTGTTGCAGATGCTGGGAGACGGAATGCTCGACGCGGCGTATTCCTATCAGCCGTGGCGGAAATCAGGGTTTTCCTGTATTCCGTTTTTTCGCGACGAACTCGTGCTTCTCGTCCGCTCCGACCGAAACGGATTTCCCGACGGAATCAGGCGGCAACAGCTCGCCGAAATTCCGTGCGCCATGTGTAATTTCGCGTTACAGGACGTAGGCGCATATCTGAGCGAACTGTTCCCCGTCGGGAAACGCTTTTCTCTGGAAATCGACAATTCGAGCAAAGTCATCGACTTTCTTTCCGCGGGGCTCGGATACAGTTTTCTGCCGCGCGGACTCGTGAAGGAACGGTTGAACAAAGGGGAGCTGTCCGAAGTGAAACCGTTGGACTTCAAACCGCTCGTCATCGACAGCTACCGCCTGTGCCGCGTCGGAGAGGATTCTCTGTTTTTTTAGCGGCGTTGTATGCGACGCATGGTTGCAGGAAGGGTGCGTGCGTTCTGATTGACGGGCGCTTCAGACCATTGTTTTTTCCGTTGGTGATTGTAAGCCGATGCAAAAAGGGATTCCGTTCGGAATCCCTTTTTGTAAAATCGATCAAAACATTTTCGGTTATGAAAGAGTTTTTATTCGTCGAATCTTTTTGTTTTTTCAAAATTTTTTGAACACCGCGCCGTCGGAAGCGGAAGTCACGAGCGCGCGATAGCGTTTGAGGTAACCGTCGACGGGCTTTACCTTGGGTACGAATTTTGAGAGCCGCGCGGCAATGACTTCCTCCGGTACGCGCAGATTGATCTCGCCCTTTTCGATGTCGATGTCGATAACGTCGCCCTCTTCCACGACGCCGATGACGCCGCCCGCCGCCGCTTCGGGGCAGACGTGCCCGATCGCCGCGCCGCGCGTTGCGCCGGAAAATCTTCCGTCGGTAATGAGCGCGACGGTATCGCCGAGCCCCGCGCCGACGATCGAAGAAGTGGGGGAGAGCATCTCCCGCATGCCGGGACCGCCTTTCGGACCTTCATAGCGGATTACGACGACGTCGCCCGCATGAATCAGATTTCCCGAGATCGCCGCCATGGCTTCCTCTTCCGAGTCGAAAACGCGGGCGGGACCGCTGTGGCGGTACATTTTGGGATCGACCGCGCTCTTTTTGACGACGGAACCGTCTTTTGCGAGATTGCCTTTGAGAATCGCAAGCCCGCCGTAATTTGAATAGGGATCGGAGACGGGGCGAATGATTTCGGGATTACGCACGCGTGCGCGCGCGGTGAGCTCGTTCTGCGTGACGCCCGCTACGGTCATGGCGTCTCCGTCGAACAAGTCTGCGTCGATGAGCGATCGGATGACTGCGGAAATGCCGCCCGCCTCGTCCAGCTCTTCGATATAGTAGTTCCCCGCAGGCGCGAGGCGGCAGAGATTGGGCGTTTTCGCCGAGATCTCGTTCATGGTATCGACGGAGATCCGGTCTTTTGAAAAACCGAGTTCGCTGGCAAGCGCGAGCAGATGCAGAACGGAATTGGAGCTTGCGCCGATCGCCATGTCCACGCGTTCGGCGTTTTTCAGCGCCGTCGTCGTCAGAATATCGCGGGGACGGATATTCTTTTCCAACAGCCGCATGACCGCTTCGCCCGTCCGCTTTGCAAGCGCGATTCTTGCGGAATAGACCATCGGGATCGTTCCGTTTCCGGGCAACGCCATGCCGAGCGCTTCCAGCAGGCAGTTCATGGAATTCGCCGTGAACATGCCCGAACAGGAGCCGCAGGAAGGGCATGCGGAACACTCGTAGGAAGCGAGCTCCGTTTCGTCGATCTTTCCCGAAGTGTATGCGCCCACCGCTTCAAACATGGAGGAGAGAGACAGTTTCTTACCGTCTTTATGCCCCGCGAGCATGGGGCCTCCCGAAACGAACGCGGAGGGGATATTGACGCGCACCGCGCCCATCAGCATGCCCGGAATGATCTTATCGCAGTTTCCGACGAACACGCATGCGTCGAAGGCATGGGCAGTCGCGAGAATTTCCGCGCTGTCCGCGATGATCTCGCGGGAGGGCAGAGAATATTTCATGCCCTTATGCCCCATCGCAATGCCGTCGCAGACGCCGATCGAAGGTACGACGACGGGTTTTCCGCCCGCCGCGAGCACGCCTTCGGAGACCGCTTTCGCGACGTCGTCCAAGTGCATGTGTCCGGGAATGACGTCGCTCTGCGCGCAGATAATTCCCACGATGGGTTTCTTCATTTCGTTTTCCGTCCAGCCGAGCGCCCGAAGCAGGGAACGCTGCGCCGCCATATTGCTGCCGTTCGTAAAAGTATTCATATCGTTATCTCCGTTTTTGCGTTATTCGGACCGTTTAAGGCGCGATCAGATTTTTTCTTTGTAATCCGCTTCGTCTTTGATGCAGGAAAGCCCGCGCGAAATCGCGGTAACGCCCGTTCGCGCAAGTTCTAAAAGCCCGTAAGGGCGAAGCATGTTCACGAATCCGTCGAGTTTGACGGGTTTGCCCGTAAGTTCGAGAATGGTCGCCTCGGGCGAGACGTCCACGATTTTGGCGCGGAAGATCTGACTGAGTTCAAAGACTTCGCTCCGCGTCGCGCCGTCCGTTCTGACTTTTGCGAGCAGAAGTTCGCGGTAAACGGCTTCCGTTTCGACGTGTTTGATTTTAATGACGTCGATGAGCTTATCCATCTGCTTCATCATCTGGGCGAGAATATAGTCGTCGCCGTTCAGGACGATGGTCATGCGGGAGATCGCGGGATCTTCCGTCGTGCAGACGGAGAGGGAGTCGATGTTGTACCCTCTGCGCGAAAACAGGGAAGATACGCGCGTCAGAACGCCGCTTTTGTTGGCGACGAGCGCGCTGATCGTATATTGTTTCATCTCAGTTCTCCTTCCATTCGGTGATGATCGTATCGTAAGTATGACCGGGTTTGATCATAGGCAGTACGTTTTCGTCTTCGCTGATGACGCAATCCACGAGGACGGGGGATTTTTTTGAAAACGCTTCTTTGAGAACGGGCACGATATCCGATTCTTTTTCGATTCTCAGTCCCGTTGCGCCGAAACTTTCCGCAAACTTCACATAGTCGGTGCGCTTATTGACGACCGTCTGAGAAAAACGGCGGTTGTAGAACAGTTTCTGCCATTGCCGCACCATGCCGAGCGCGCGGTTGTTCATGAGCAGAATCACGATCGGCAGATTCTGGGTGACGGCGGTCGAGAGTTCGTTGAGATTCATGTTGAAGGAACCGTCGCCCGTGACGAATACGACCTGTTTCCCCGTTCCGATCGCCGCGCCGATCGCCGCGCCGAATCCGTATCCCATCGTGCCGAGTCCGCCGCTGGTGCAGAGAGATCTGGGGCGTTCGACGGGATAGTATTGCGCCGTCCACATCTGGTGCTGACCGACGTCCGTCGTCACGACGCTGTCTTCGGGCGCGAGCCGCGCCGCTTCGATGAGAATCTCGTGTCCGAGTTCGGGCTTTTTCGCGTTCTTTTTTTCCTGTTCGCGATAGGCGGCGGCTTTCTGCGCGAACGCGTCGTCTTTTTCGCCGAGCAGGGGAAGCAGCGTTCTGATCGCTTCCTTCACGTCTCCGAGAACGGCGTAGTCCACGGCGACGTTTTTATTGAGTTCCGCGTCGTCGATGTCGATCTGCACGACGGTCTTGTTCTCCGCAAACTTATCCCGATTGAGCGCGACGCGATCGGAAAAACGGGTGCCGATCGCAATCAGACAGTCGCTTTCGAGACAGAGTTTTGCGGCGGTCGCCGTTCCGTGCATGCCCATCATGCCGCAGAAGAGCGGATGCGAGGCGGGGAACGCGCCGAGTCCCATCAGCGTGGAGACGACGGGCGCGTGCAGTTTTTCCGCGAGCGCGCGCACTTCCTGCGAAGCTTCGGATGCGATCGCACCGCCGCCGACCATCAGGAGGGGGCGGGAAGAAGCGGCGATCGCTGCCGCGGCGTCTTTCACCGCGCTTTCCGGTACGGGTTTGCGCGCGCAGGACGCGGGGGGAACGGGTTCGTAATCCGCCGTCGTCTGCTGCACGTTTTTGAGAATGTCGATGAGAACGGGACCTTTTCTGCCCGTGTTCGCGATGCGGAACGCTTCGCGGACGACGTCCGCGAGGTCGTTTACGTCCTTGACGATAAAATTGTGTTTGGTGACGGGAATGGTGACGCCCGTAATATCGATCTCCTGAAAGGAATCGCGACCGAGGAAATTGATGGCGACGTTCCCCGTAATGGCGACCAGGGGAACGGAATCCATGAACGCGGTGGCGATGCCCGTGACGAGGTTGGTGGCGCCCGGACCGCTCGTGGCGATGACGACGCCCGTTTTTCCGGTGGAGCGCGCGTACCCGTCCGCGGCGTGCGCCGCGCCTTGTTCGTGCGCGGTGATCACATGATTGATCGTTCCGTCGCGGTAGAGCGCGTCGTAAATATCGAGCACGTAGCCGCCCGGATATCCGAATACGGTGTCTACGCCCTGTTCTTTCAGACAGTCGATCAAAATTTCCGCTCCGATTTTTTTCATAAGCAACTCTCCCTGAATGTTAGTCTTACTATTGTATAAAAAAATCCCTTCTTTGTCAAGCGCTCGCGGGCGCTTTTCAATCGGGAAGGGATTCTTTTTCGGTTTTTTGTCGACGGTACGGAAAGATCGGAAGATTTTTCCTCCGATTCGCGTCGTCGGAGTCAGATTGACGGTCAAGCGTTCGGGGCGGACGGAATTTGAGCCGTTCGTCCTGAACCGAGCGGTCTTTCTCGGTTATTTGTTTTCGGAAAGGAATTTTCTCAGGCGGACTTTGATCGAACGGATTCCGGCGCGGACGGCTTTCGCGGAAGAACCGCCGACCGAAGCGCGCGCTTCGGCGGAGTTTCTCGTCGTAACGCAGGGGAGCACGTCGGCGTGAAACGCGTCGCTGACGGCGCGGAATTCGTCGAGAGAGAGCGACGTGAGCGTCTTGTCGTTTTCGATACAGTAGCGGACGAGTTTTCCCGTGATCGCGTGCGCGTCGCGGAAGGGAACGCCGCGTTTTGCGAGATAGTCGGCGACGTCCGTCGCGGTCGAAAATCCTTCGCCTGCGGCGTCGTACATGCGGTTCACGTTGAAAGAGAGCTTGCCGAGAAGAGCGGTGTAGATGGACAGGCAGGAGTGGAGCGTCGTCTCCGCGTCGAAAAACGCCTCCTTGTCCTCTTGCAGATCTTTGTTATAGGCGAGAGGAAGTCCTTTCAGAACGGTGAGCATCGCCGTCAGGTGACCGTAAACTCTGCCCGTTTTTCCGCGCACGAGCTCGGGAATGTCCGGATTCTTTTTCTGGGGCATGATCGAAGATCCCGTCGAATATTCGTCGGGAATCACCCAATAGCCGAATTCGTCCGAGGTATAGAGAATGGTATCCTCGCAGAGGCGGGAAAGATGCGCCATCGTAAGAGAGGCGCAGAAGAGGTATTCCGCCACGAAGTCCCGGTCGGAAACTGCGTCGAGCGAGTTCTGAGATACCGAACGGAAGCCGAGCAGTTTACGGGTGATTTCGCGGTCGATGGGATAGGAAGTGCCCGCGAGCGCGGCGCTGCCGAGAGGCATGACGTTCATCCGCGCGCGGCAGTCGGAGAAACGTTCGAGATCGCGCAGGAACATCTCCGAATAGGCGTTGAAATATTGCGCGCAGCCGACGGGTTGCGCCTTTCTCAGATGCGTGAATCCGGGCATGACGTAGGAGACGGTCTCGCAAGCCGCTTTCAGAAGAGTTTCGACGAGCGCGGTCAGAAGTTCCGTCGTGCGGTCGATGCTTTCGCGGACGTAAATGCGCATATCGGTCGCGACCTGATCGTTTCTCGACCGCGCCGTATGCAGTTTTTTGCCGACCTGTCCGATTCTGCGGACGAGTTCGTTTTCCACGAAAGAATGAATATCCTCCGCGCCTTCGAGCCGAAGCGCGCCCGATCGAATATCGGCAAGCACGCCGCGCAGTCCTTCGACGATTTCGGAGGATTCCGCTTCGGTGACGATGCCGCATTTTCCGAGCATCGTCGCGTGTGCGACCGACGCGGTAATATCCGCGGCGTACAGTTTCTGATCAAACGAGAGACATTCGTTGAAAGCGTCCGCGTCCGCCGCCGTCGGTTTGTCGAATCTGCCTTCCCAAAGTTTCATAATAAAGAACTCCTGTTATTGTTCCCCGTCGGGAACGGAATGATACTATCATACAGGATTTATGCGGAAAAATCAAGCGCTTTTCGGACGCGGAGCGCTTTTTTCATTGACAGAACGGGCGGAATCGGATAAAATAAATCCATGATTATTTTAGGGCTCGATCCCGGAATCGGAACGATGGGGTACGGCGTGGTGGAAAAAGACGCGCGCGGGAATTGCGCCGCGGTGGATTTCGGCGTCGTCAGAACGCCGCCGAACGAAAATCTCGCCGTGCGGCTGTGTATTCTCGAAGAGGGCGTCAATCAGATCTTCGACAAGTTCTCTCCCGAAGAGACGGCGATGGAAGAGCTGTTTTTTTCCAAAAACGTCACCACGGGAATCGCGGTCGCGCACGCGCGCGGCGTCATGCTCATGACTTGTGCGAAGCGGTGCGGTAAAATCTTTGAATATACGCCCAATCAGATCAAGCAGGCGCTCACGGGATACGGCAAAGCGGACAAGGGGCAGATGCAGCGGGTTGTCGCGGCGCATCTGCGACTGAGCACGGTTCCGCGCCCGGACGACGCGGCGGACGCGCTCGGCGTCGCGCTCTGCCATGCGTTTACCAATCGCTTCGGCGCGATGTTCGGAATACGGTAAAAAGGAGAATTATGATCGGTTTTCTCAGGGGAAAGGTGCGGGAGGTCGCTCCCGAATACGTTTTATTGGACGTGAACGGCGTCGGGTACGAAGTCGTCTGTTCGGGCGCGGCGTTTTCCGCGCTCAGCGGCGCTACGGAAGGCGAGGTCTATACCTATATGCAGGTCAGAGACGACGGAGTGACGCTGTTCGGGTTCGCCGACCGACAGGAAAAGAGCCTGTTTCTGAAACTCGTTTCCGTCTCCGGCGTGGGGGCGAAAATGGCGATCGCGCTGTTGTCGTCCATGCGCCCCTCCGACGTCTCGGCGGCGATCGCGACCGCCGACGTAAAACGGCTCTCCGCGGTGAAAGGGCTCGGCAAAAAGACGGCGGAGCGGATTATTCTCGAATTGCACGGAAAGATCTCGGCGGACGAATTGTTGGGCGGCGCGCCTTCCGCCGCAGTCCTTCCCGAAGAAGAGGACGACGACGCGGTCGCCGCGCTCATGGGGCTGGGATTTACCAAAACGGAGAGCGCCTCCGCCGTTCGGAAGGCGAAAAACGCGGGCGCGGAGACGGTGGAGCAGATCATCGCTCTCGCCCTGAGGAGTATGTGATATGTCGGACGAGTTTTACGAGGACAGACTGCTTTCGGGAACGAAGGGAGAATACGACGTCGAGGAGAACGCGCTCCGTCCGCAGGCGATGGAGGATTACGTCGGGCAGGAGAAGGTCAAAGGCAATCTGAGCGTATACATGTCCGCGGCGAAAGCGCGCGGCGAGGCGCTCGATCACGTTCTTTTATACGGACCTCCGGGGCTCGGCAAGACGACGCTCGCCCATATCATCGCCAATACCATGGGCACGCAGATCAAGTTGACGAGCGGACCCGCGATCGAGCGTTCGGGCGACCTTGCGGCGATTCTCACCAACCTGAACGAGGGAGACGTGTTGTTCATCGACGAAATTCACCGTCTCAATCATACGGTGGAGGAGATTCTCTATTCCGCGATGGAGGATTACGCGCTCGATATCATCGTCGGGAAAGGACCGTCGGCGCGGAACATTCGTTTTTCCCTGAAAAAATTCACGCTCATCGGCGCGACGACGCGCGCGGGCATGCTCTCTTCGCCGCTGCGCGACCGCTTCGGAATCCTCTGTCGGCTAGACATGTACTCGCCCGCCGAATTGCAGCAGATCGTCGAGCGTTCGGCGCGGAAGCTTGGAATCGCGATCGACGGGGAGGGCGGTTACGAGATCGCGCGCCGTTCCCGCGGCACGCCGCGGATCGCGAACCGCCTGTTAAAACGCGTGCGAGATTTTTCCGTCGTATCGGGAAGCGGCGTCGTGGGGAAAGAGGACGCGCGCCGCGCGCTCTCGCACATGGAGATCGACGAGCTCGGATTGGACGAGACGGACAGAAATCTTCTGCGCGCGCTCATCGAAAAGTTCGGCGGCGGGCCTGCGGGGCTGGACACGCTCGCCGCGACCATCAACGAGGACGTCAATACCATCGAGGACGTCTACGAACCCTATCTGCTGCAACTCGGTTTTATCGCCAGAACGCCGCGCGGAAGGGTGTGCCTGAAAGGCGGTTACGAGCACATGGGGATACCCGTGTCCGAGAAGATCCGAAAACAGTTATCGTTGTTCGGGGACGGAGAGTGAGATGTCGGAGAGTTTGAAAACGAGCGATTTTTATTACGATCTTCCGGAGGAACTGATCGCGCAGACGCCCGCCGAGCCGCGCGATTCCTCGCGTTTGCTTGTCTATCACCGTTCGGACGGGAAGATCGAACATAAAATTTTCCGCGATTGCGCGGATTATCTGCACGCGGGCGACGTCCTCGTGCTCAACCGCACGCGGGTGCTTCCCGCGCGGCTGTACGCGCATACGGAAAACGGCGGCAGGGTAGAGGTATTGTTGCTCAAACGCATCCGTCTCGACGAATGGGAAGTGCTCGTAAAACCCGGGAAGAAATGCAGAATCGGGACGAGACTCGTCGTCAACGGGGAGCTGTCGCTGGAAGTGACGGGAATCACCGAAACGGGCGAGCGGCACGTTCGGTTCTTTTACGAGGGGGCGTTCGAGGACGTGCTTTCGCGCGTCGGAACGATGCCGCTCCCGCCGTACATTCACGAAAAACTGAAAAATCCGGAGCGGTATCAGACGGTGTACAGTCGAGAGAACGGCTCCGCCGCCGCGCCCACCGCAGGACTGCATTTTACGCCCGAATTGCTGGAAACGATCCGGCAAAAGGGCGTGGAAATCGCGGAGGTTTTGCTTCACGTCGGTCTGGGCACGTTCCGTCCCGTCAAAGAAGAAAAGATTACCGACCATAAAATGCACTCGGAATATTACGAAGTGAGCGAAGAGGCGGCGGAGACGGTCAACCGCGCGAAGCGCGAGGGACGGCGCGTGATCGCCGTGGGAACGACTTCCGTCAGAACGTTGGAAACGGTTGCGGACGAACGCGGCTTTCTGCACGCCTGCAAGGGCGAAACGTCGATTTTTCTCTATCCGCCCTATCGGTTCAGATGCGTCGACGCCCTGATCACGAACTTTCATTTGCCCGAAAGCACCCTTTTAATGCTGGTTTCCTGTCTCTGTTCGAGAGAGGAAATTTTACGCGTCTATCGGACGGCGGTGGAGGAGAGGTATCGGTTTTTCTCTTTCGGCGACGCCTGCCTATTCTTATAAACGGCGCAATACGGCGTTGAACTCCGCTTTGTTTCGGTCGCGTACGTCCGTTTTCAGCAAAACAAGTTCGGTCATGGGGCGGGGATACGCAATCCCGCGCGACCGTTCCTTTTCATAATATCTCTTGGAGAAATTAACGCATATGAATAACGAATACTTTTCATTTGAGTTACAAAAGACCGATCCCGACACGGGGGCGCGGGCGGGGGTGTTTCATACTCCGCACGGCGATATCGAAACGCCCGTCTATATGCCCGTCGGAACGCAGGCAACGGTGAAAGGAATGTTGCCGCGCGATCTGAAAGAGATCGGATCGCAGATCGTTTTATCGAACACCTATCATCTGTATATGCGCCCGGGGGATGAATTGATCGCCCGCGCGGGAGGACTTCACCGGTTTATGAATTGGGATCGCCCGATTCTGACCGACAGCGGCGGATTTCAGGTGTTTTCGCTCTCCTCGCTCAACAATATCACCGACGAGGGCGTGCGATTCTCCTCTCACGTAGACGGAAGCAAGCACATGTTCACGCCCGAAAAGGCGATTTCCATACAGAACAATCTCGGTTCGGACGTCGTGATGGCGTTCGATCAGTGCTCGGAGTACGGGTTCACCTACGAGCAGTCCAAAAAGGCGATGGAGCGCACGGGGGCGTGGTTGGAGCGCTGTTACCGCGCGCATAAAAATCCGAAGCAGGCGCTGTTTCCCATTATTCAGGGGAACATGTTCGAGGATCTGCGGCGGGAAAGTCTCGAACGCTGTCTGCCGTACGTCACGCACGGAATCGCGATCGGCGGACTGTCCGTCGGCGAGCCGAAACCCGTCATGTACGCGATGCTCGATTTTTTGCAGGACAAACTGCCGACCGACGTGCCGCGTTATCTGATGGGCGTCGGTTCTCCCGATTGTCTAGTGGAAGGGGTTTTGCGCGGCGTGGATATGTTCGACTGCGTTCTCGCGACGCGCGTGGCGCGGAACGGCACGGCGCTGACTTCCCGCGGGAAGATCGTGGTTCGGAACGGAAAATATAAGGAAGACTTTACGCCGCTCGATCCCGAATGCGACTGCTATTGTTGCCGCAATTACACGAAAGCGTATCTCCGGCATCTTGTCAACGTGGGAGAGATGACGGGTGCAACGTTGCTCAGTCTGCACAATATCGCCTACCTGCACCGTTTGATGAAAGGACTGCGCGAGAGTATTCTGGGCGGCTACGTGCGCGATTTCGCGCGGGAATTTTATCGGAAGCAGGCGGAGGAGCTTTCGACCTGATTTTGCACAAAACCCGACGGTTCGCGCGGGTCGGGCAGGTGAAAAATCGGTGAAATGGAAAAATCTTCCGAAAAACACTTGCCAAAAGGCGCCTCGATCGGGTATCATAAAGATAAAGAGAAACGAATCGGGAAGGAGAAACGAGATATGTTGAATTTATTGGCTACGAATAATTGGCTGAATTGGGTGATTATCGTCGTATTGATCGTTGCGATCGTCGCGATGTTCGCGCTTTCGGGCAGAAAAAACAAGCAGAGAGAAAAAGAGTACGTCGAACAACTCGCCGCGATCAAGCCCGGCAATAAAGTCAAGACGGCAGGCGGGATCTGCGGAATCGTCGTGGAAGTCTGCGACGACGACAATACCGTAATCATCGAGACGGGCAGCGAGCTTTCGGGAAAATCGTATATCAAGATGGACAAGACGCTCATTGCGCAGACGGACGCGAAGGGCCCGACGCAAATCGCGCGGGAAGAAGCGGAAGCGAGACGTCAGGCGGCGAAACAGGCGGAAAAATCCTCTGCGGAACCGGAAGAGGTCGCAACCCCTGCGACGGAGGAGAGCGCGTCGCCCGCGGACGCGGCGGACGAGACGGTCTCCGAAGAGAAAAAAGACTGAAAACGGTCATAACCGAGGACGCCTCCGCATACCGTATGGTGTGCGGAGGTGTTTTCTATGGAAGACGGATTTTTGCGTCGGGCGGCGGCGGAGGCGATCAAAGCCGCGTTTTTCTGTACGGCGTTCTGCCTGTTGGCGGAGGCGCTGTTCGCGGTATTTATCCGCGCGTACGCGCCCTCTTACGCCGTCGTATCGGCGGTCAACTGGGGCATCAAATGTCTCGGCGCGAGCGTTGGTTCGCTGATATTCGTGCGCGGCGACCGCGCGTTTTTCAAAGGGCTGGCGGCGGGCGCGGTTGCGTGCTTTGCGACCATGCTGATTTTCGGCGCGGTGGGCGGGTTTCATCTGACGCCGCTCTTTTTGCTCGAAGTGCCGCTCATGGCGGCGGTCGGCGGCGCGGGAGCCGTGATCGGACGTTTTCTTCGGAAAGAACGTTAAAAAACAGTTGCGTTTTCGTACGCAAAGTTGTATAATAAGAAAAAAGTTCAGGAGAAAAAGATATGATCAAGACGATTGCGAAACCCGCGGAAAAGAAGATTACCGGTTGCGGCGAGTGCAGAAGCACCTGTCAGTCCGCCTGCAAGACGAGCTGCACGGTCGGAAACCAGTCGTGCGAACGCGTCACCAGAGAGCAGAAGATCGAGAGAAAGTAATCGGTCGCCGAGACAAACGGATAAAAAAATCGATTCGGGGAGCAGCGGAGTCCGTTGCTCCTTGATTTGGGTTAGAGATACATGATACACGTTTTTGAATATCACGACAAACATTACGTTTACGATACGGGAAGCGGAGCGCTGCACGAATGCGACGAGAAAACGGCGCGCTATCTGAACGGCGAAGTTCAATCGTTTTCCGACGGAGAAATCAAAGAAATCCTCACGGACGTGGAGGCGTTGAAAGCGCAGGGCTTGCTCGGCGGCGAAGAGACGACCGCGCGCCCTATCAAGAGCGGAGAGATCAAGGCGCTCTGTCTGCATATCTGTCACGACTGCAATCTCCGTTGCAAATATTGTTTCGCGGACGAAGGGGCGTACCATAACGTTCGGGAGATGATGAGCCTCGATACCGCGAAAGCGGCGATCGATTTCCTGCTCAAAAACAGCGGAAACCGTAAGGTTCTCGAAGTAGACTTCTTCGGCGGCGAGCCGCTGATGAATCTCGGCGTCGTCAAAGAGACGGTTTATTACGCGAAGGCGGAGGCGGCGAAACTCGGCAAACGGTTTCTGTTCACGACGACGACGAACGGACTGTTGCTCGACGACGATACGATCGCCTTTCTGAACGAGGAAATGGAGAACGTCGTGCTCTCGCTCGACGGGAGAAAAGAGGTGCACGACGCGGTTCGCAGAACGGTGTCCGGCAAGGGAAGTTTCGACGCGGTGATCGATCGGATCAAAAAATTCGTCCGTGCGCGCGGGGACAAGCACTATTACGTGCGCGGAACGTTCACGGCGAAAAACCTCGATTTTTCACAGGACGTGCTCTTTCTCGCGGACAACGGATTCGACTCTCTTTCGATGGAGCCCGTCGTGACCGATATTCCCGAATTGCAGATCAAAGAAGAGCATCTTCCGCAGATCGAACGGGAATACGAGCGGCTTTGCGACGAATATCTCCGTCGGGAGGAGCGCGGAGAGGGGTTCAACTTCTTCCACTTCAATATCGATCTGGAAGGCGGTCCCTGTCTGCAAAAGCGGGTGTCCGCATGCGGCGCGGGGAACGAATACTTCTCCGTCGTGCCGAACGGCGACGTATATCCCTGTCATCAGTTTGCGGGCGATCGGAAATGGCGCATGGGAAACGTGAAGGAGGGAAAAATCGACGCGGATCTGCGCAAGCTGTTCGCGGAATCCTGTCTGTTCACGCGCGAAAAATGCGGCGATTGCTTCGCGAAATTTATCTGTTCGGGCGGCTGCAACGCGAACAACTATCACTATAACGGCGACATCAACGTTCCCTACGAAACGACGTGCGCGATGATGAAAAAGAGAATCGAGTGCGCGATGCATATACTTGCCGAACGGAAGAGCCGCCAAGCGGAGTGCGACCGAGAAAATTAACGAAAATCTGAAAATGCGCCGCGTTTCGGCTTGACGAACGCGCGCATTTTATATATAATGATAGAAGCGATGAGTTTTCCGTGCGGCGATATGTCCCGCGGGTTTCGTTACGATGGCACAGGAGGCAACGATGGGCAAGGTAAAATCGGCGATCTGTCTGACATTGATTACGTTGATAATCGCCGTACTATGCGTGGCGTGTACGGTATCCTTTTCCGTTCCCGGAACGGTGAAAGAGTATCATTCCGTCGTCAGCATTATTTCAAAGAACGCGTCATACGGGAACGGCTTTCTCGCCGTCTATTATCCCGACGGCGTGATCTCTGCGGAGGAATACGAATCCACGGTCGAGGATTACGGTTCCGATCAGGCGGGCAGGGAAAAATATCAGGCGAAATACAGCGCTTATAACGACGCGATCTATCTGGAAAAGGAAAGCGTACTGACGGACGACGAACAGAGCGTCAAGGATGAGTTCAAGCAGTCGTTCGCTTCGGCGGTCAAGGCTCTGAAAGAGCGGTTTGAAGCGCTCGGTGCGGACGGCGTGCGGCTGGAAATCTGCGACGACTATACCGTCCGCGTGATCATGCCTTCTTCGGACGATCGGGCTTCCTCTGCGCTCAGCTATTTCGGCTATACCGGAGCTTTCCGCGTCGCGTACGGTACGACTTCCGACGTGGTGATTGAGGAGAACGCGGGCGATTACGTCAAGAGCGTCTCTTCCCGCACGGCGCAGGATACTTCTTACGTCGTGATCGAGTTTACCAAAGCGGGGAGAGAGCTGATCAAGCAGACGACGGCGGCAGCGGCGGAGTCTTCCTCCACGCTCTATTTCATGGTCGGAGAGAATACGCTCATCAATCTTTCGGTATCCACGCAGATCGATCAGGACGCGCTGTATATCAGCGGAAGTTATACGGGCGCGACGGCGGCGACGACTTCCGTCGTACTCAATCAGGCGTTGAACGGAACGCAGACCGATCTTGCGCTCACGTTGGGAACCGCGCGTTCCTATGAGAACGGATTCGGCGAAAACACGATGACGTTTATCTATATCGGGTTCGGCGCGTTGATCGTCGTCATGGCGCTGTTCTTCCTCATTCGCTATCACGCGCTCGGCGTGGCGCATATCTATGCGTATCTTGCGTATCTGATCAGCATGACGCTCTGTCTTGCCTTTATTCCGATTCCGACGTTCGGGGCGGGCGCGCTTGCGGCGTTCGCGCTCACTTCGGCGTTGCTCTGTTACGGAAACGCCGCGGCGTTTGAAGCGGTGAAAAAGGAATACGCCTTCGGCAAGACGATGACCTCTTCCGTCAAGACGGGATATAAAAAATGCTTTTGGCAGATTTTCGATCTGCATATCGTCATAGCGCTTGCCGCGTTTTTGACGTTTGCCGTTGCTTTGACGCAGCTGCGCACGTTCGCGTTCCTGCTCGGAATCGGAACGCTGTTCTCCGGCGTCTGTGTTTTGGGCGTAACGCGCTTCCTGTGGGCGATCACGATGTCGTTTACGAGAGCGGACAAGCGCGGCGGGTTCTGCAACTTCAAGAGAACGGAGGCGGACGACGATGAGTAAACACATCAAAACGGTAAAATTACTGCCCGTCTGGGCGGCGGTTTCCTCGGCGCTGATCGTCGCGGGTCTGATCCTGTTTCTTTTGCTCGGCTTTAACGTTTCTCCCGAATATAAGCAGGCGAAGCGGGTGGAAGTCAAATACGATACCGTCGTGACCATCGCCGAAAACGCGGAAGAAGATCTTCGGACGATCTGCGAAACTGCCTTCGATCAAAAAGGAGTGCGCTACGGCGAAGTCCGGTTCTATGAAGAGACGGGCGGCGGCGTATTGGAGTACACTTTTGCGGATACGGTTTCCAAAGACGATCTCAACGCCGCGAAAGAGACGGTAGAATCCGCGCTTGCGGAAAAATATCCCGACGCGGACGCGTTCGTAACCGTTCACGAAACGAAAGCGGAGAGCTTCTATCAGGCGGATTGGAGAGGCGCGGTTGCTCTTGCGGTCGGGTGCGTGGTCGCGCTCGTATATCTCGGCGTTCGCTTCGGCGTATCGAGCGCGGCGACGGGATTGATCGCCTGCGCGCACGACGTTTTGCTGTCTCTCGCGCTGTTTGCGATTTTGAGAATTCCCGTCTATGCGGATACGCCGCTTCTGATCGGAGGAATCGCGGCGGTGCTTTCGCTGATTTTCTGGACGGTTGTCTGCGCGAAGATGCGCTCGAATTTCCGCACTCCGGACTATTTCGGACTGTCCGTTTCGGAAGCGGTCGAACAATCCTTGGGAACGTCGGTTGCGCCCGTTCTCGGCGCGGCGCTCGTGCCCGCGCTTGCGTTCGTCGTATTCGGAGCGCTTGCAACGCCCGGCGTAAGGCTGTTCTTCCTTCCCGCGCTCATTCCCGTCGCCGTCTGCATTTACTCGTCGTTGGTGTTGGCGCCCGCGGTTCATGCGTTGATGAGAAAGACAGTCGGACCTGTCAAAAAGAATAAGCGTTACGAAGGCGCGAAAGCGAAAAGCGAATCCGTAACGGAAGCATGAATTCTGATTCTGAAACGGCGGGGATTCCCGCCGTTTTTTGTCTTTTTTCGGAATTCCGTATCAAAATCCATCGGAAAAACTCGCGGTCGAAATAAAAATCTTAAAACCGAATCGCAATATGGTTACAGACGGAAGTCCGCGGGATAACTTGCAGTCATTACGAAAGGCTTTGAATCCCGATGGAATGCCGCGAAGATGGAACGCCGCGGGGGACAAAAAAATTCGCGGTCGAAATAAAAATCTTACGAGGGACGGGAAAACTCGCGGTCGTAAGTAAAACTCTGAATAAACGTTGCGGGAGTTCTCGGTAATTCCGTAATTCAAACGAAAGGTGACTATGAAAAAAATCGTTCGCGAATATGAATTTTCGCAGGAACAGCTCGAACAGGCGCAGGCATTATCCCGTGCGCTCAAACTCACGCCGACGACCGCGCGGATTCTGTATGCCCGCGGGATCGATACGGAGGACAAGGCGCGGCGGTTTCTCGCGCCGTCCGAGCATAATTTTCTTTCGCCCTTTCTCATGAGCGGAATGAGGGAAGCCGTTGCGCTTCTGACGCGCGCCAGAGACGAGGAGTGGAGAGTCGCGGTTTTCGGGGATTACGACGCGGACGGGATCGGCGCGAGCGCGCTGCTTTCGCGCGCGTTGCGCATATTCGGAATCGAACCCTATCTCTATATCCCCGAGCGATCGGAAGGGTACGGCATGAACGTTCAGGCGATCGACCGGATTTTCGATGAATTTCTGCCCGACTTATTCGTTACCGTGGACTGCGGGGTTTCCAACCGCAAAGAGGTGGAGTATATCAAAGAGCAGGGCGCATACGTCATCGTGACCGATCATCACGAGCTACCCGAACTTCTTCCCGACTGCGTCTGCGTCAATCCGAAGATCGCGGACGATTATCCTTACGATAACTTATGCGGCGCAGGGGTAGCGTTTAAGCTCGCGCAGGCGCTGATCGGGGAGAAGGCGAACGAATTGCTTGATTTTGCGGCGCTTTCCACGGTGGCGGACAGCGTGCCGTTGCTCGGAGAAAACCGCGACGTCGTGGCGGAAGGACTGCGGCGGATCGAAAAGAACCCGCGTTCATCGTTCAAAGCCCTGCTCGGGAAACAGGCGGGACCGATTACGGCGCAGACGCTCGCCTTTACGGTCGCGCCGCGCGTCAACGCGGCGGGGAGAATGGGAGACGCGCGTTCCGCGCTCCGACTCTTTCTTTCCGAAGACGAAGGGGAAATTCAGGAACTTGCGGCGAAGCTGAACGCCTATAATCTCGAACGTCAGAAATGTTGCGACGAGCTGTACGCGCAGGCAAGCGCGCAGATTCGCGAGAAAGGCGCATACGGGCACGTCATCATGCTGGTGGGCGAGGAATGGAACGCGGGATTTGTCGGAATCGTGGCGGCGCGGATCGCCGAGGAATACGCCCGTCCCGCGCTTCTGTTCGTGCGGAAAGGCGACATGCTCAAAGGCAGCGCGAGAAGCGTTGAAAGCGTCAATATTTTTGAAGCGTTGCGCGCCTGTTCGGAATGGATCGACGAATTCGGCGGGCACGCGCAGGCGGCGGGGATTAACGTGCGGGCGGAAAATTTCGATTCGCTCGAACGCGCGCTCGACGAATATATCGGCAGTCGCTATACGCGCGAAGATTTTATTCCGAAAATCGCGGTCAGCGAGGAGCTCGACGGCGCGATTTCCATGCAGCTTGCGCGGGAACTGAACGCGCTCGAACCTTACGGGGTAGGGCATCGCCGCCCGCTGTTCAGCATCCGTGCGGAGAAGATGACGGCGAGCCCCGTCAAACCGCTCTCCCCGCATTTGTCCGTAGCGGGAAAGGGAATGGACTTCATGTATTTCGGCGGCGCGAAATATCTGCGCCTGCTCGAAAGCGACCTGAAAAAGACGATCGTGTTTGAAAGCAATTTGTCGCGCTTCCGCGGAAAGGAATATCTGAAAGGATTTATCCGGACGGTTTCGTACGACGGAATGAGCGGCAGGGAGGCGGAGCAGGACGCGTTGGAAAACGCGCTGATCTCATTCCGCGGCGCGCGTACGCAAACTGCGCAGACTCTGACGACGCGCGAAATGGACGACTTGATCGCGGAGCGGAGAAAATCGTGCGCTTACGGACTCTGTCTTGTGGCGAGTACGCGGCGCACGCTTGAACGTTACCGTTCTTTGGACGGACTCGAAGCGGACGTGTTTGAACCGTCGGACGGAAGTCTTTCAAATACGCTTTTGCTCTCCCCCGCGCCCGACTGCGATCTGAGCGGGTATCGCGAGATCGCGTTTCTCGACTCTCCCGCGTGCGTGTCGGTAAAGACGGGGAAGGCGACCGTCTACCGTAACGGCGAAATCGCGGGATACGAACGCGTGGCGGCGCTGTCCGTGGAGCGGAACGCGCTTCTCGGCATTTTCGCGGCGCTTCGCGGCGCGGATTCGCTCGTTGGGGATTGCCTTTCCGACGTCGCCCGCGCCTGCGACAGCCTCGGATTCGAGGAGGACGAATTCGTCTTCGCCCTGACCGTATTCGAGGATCTCGGTCTGCTCACCCGAACGGAGCGGGGGTACGGCGTCGTGCGCGGAGTCAAGACGGATCTTAAAAATTCCGTCGTCTACGCCGCGGTTTCCAGACTCAAAGAGGAGGACTGATATGGAACCCATTTTAATGAAAATATACGAACATTATACGGGCGACGGGCGCGCGATGCTCCTGAAAGCGTACGACTACGCGAAGCATGCGCACGAAAATCAGAAACGCGCCTCTGGGGAACCGTACTTCATTCATCCGTGCGCAGTGGCGGATATTCTCGTCGATCTGGGGTTAGACACGGCGACGATCGCGGGCGCGCTTTTGCACGACGTCATCGAAGACACGCCCGCGACCGAAGAGGACGTCCGTCGGGAGTTCGGCGAAGAAGTGTTCACGCTCGTAAACGGGGTTACGAAACTCGATAAAATCGTATTCAAATCGCAGGAAGAAGAGGAAGCGGAAAATTTCCGCAAGATCTTCGTGGCGATGGCGAAAGATATCCGCGTGATCATCATAAAGCTTGCGGACAGACTGCATAATATGCGGTCGCTCAATTATCTTTCCAAAGAGCGGCAGCAGAAAATGGCGCGGGAGACGCTGGACATCTACGCGCCCATTGCGGGCAGGCTGGGTATCTCGCAAGTCAAATGCGAACTTGAAGATCTGTGCCTGAAATATCTCGATCCTTCCGCGTTCGAGTTTCTCGTGGAAAATATTCATCAGAAACTCGAAGAACGCAATAATTTCGTCGATTTCGTCGTCAATGAGATCAACGGGATTCTGACCGAATGCAAGATCAAAGGCGAGGTATTCGGGCGACCGAAGCACTTCTATTCCATCTATAAAAAAATGCGGACGAAGCACAAGACGCTCGATCAGATCTACGACCTGACCGCGGTGCGCGTCATTGTCGGCACGGTGGACGAATGTTACGAAGTATTCGGAAAAATCCATAAGAAATGGAAGCCCGTTCCCGGCAGAATCAAGGATTATATCGCGACGCCCAAGCCGAATATGTATCAATCGCTGCATACGACGGTCGTGACCAACTTCGGTCAGCCGTTTGAAATTCAGATCCGTACGGAGGAGATGCACCGTACCGCGGAATACGGCATCGCGGCGCATTGGAAATACAAAGAGAACCGCGAGACGGAGACTTCGCTCGATCAGCGTATCGCCTGGGTGCGCGAAGCGATGGAGTGGCAGGGCGGATTAAAGGATTCCATCGAATTCGTCAATACGTTGAAAGGGGATCTGTTCAGCGCGGAATTGTTGGTGTTTACGCCGCAGGGCAAAGTCATCTCCCTTCCCAACGACGCGACGCCCGTCGATTTTGCCTACGCGATTCACTCGGAAGTGGGAAACCGCTGTACGGGCGCGAAGGTGAACGGAAAAATCGTCGCGCTCAACTCGAAACTCGAAGTGGGCGACGTCGTGGAGATCATCACCTCTCCGAACTCCAAGGGCCCCTCCTGGGATTGGTTGAAATTCGTAAAATCGCCGTCCGCGCGCGCGAAGATCAAGTCTTTCTATAAAAAGGAGATGAAAGAGGAGAACTACCGCCTCGGAAAGAGCATGCTCGAAGACGCGGCGAAGCGCAGAGGGTATCAGCTTTCCGATCTTCTCACCGAAGAGAGCTTCAAAAAAGTGGCAGAAAAACTCGCGTTCGGATCTCAGGAAGAGATGTTTGCGTCCGTCGGCTACGGAGCGGTTTCCGTCAATCAGGTTCTGTTCAAACTCATCGACTATTACAGGAAAGAGGTCCCGCAACCCCTCGTTCAGCCTACGATTGCGGGGCGGCACGCAAAGGGCTCCGTTACGATCAAGGGCACGTCCGGGCTCATGGTATCCTTTGCCGGCTGTTGCTCTCCCGTACCCGGAGACGAAATCGTCGGTTTCGTAACGCGGGGAAGGGGCGTGGTCGTGCATCGCAAAGACTGTCCGAATCTCCGCAACGCGGAGCCGGAACGGTTGCAACCCGCCGAATGGTTGAAGGAAGAGGGCGGCGCGCAGTTCAAAGCGGGTATCGTCGTCAAAGCGGAAGATCAGGGCGTTGCGCTCGCCGCCGTCTCCGGTTGCGTGGCGGAAATGAAGCTCGCGATTACGTCTATCAACGGCAGATACGACAAGGCGGGCGACGCGATTGTCGAAGTGACCGTCAGTCTGACCAACCGGCAGGACGTGGAAGTGCTTATCAAGAAGATCAAATCTCACGCGAAGATATACGACGTGCGCCGTACGGCGAATTGAGGGCGGTATGGCGATCGTACATAAAATTTATCCCGCGGGGTTTGCCGCGAACTGTTATCTTCTGACGGCGGACGGAAAGCGCGCCGTCGCGATCGATCCCGCGCAACCGCGCGTGAAAGAGCTCGCGCGGAGAGCGGGTTTGAACGTCGAATTCGTTCTGCTCACGCACGGACATTTCGACCATATCGGCGGTTGCGCCGCGCTTCGGGAATCGGGCGCGCGGATCGGCTGTCTCGACGCCGAGAAAGCGCTCGTCCTCGGAAAAGACAATATGTCCGAGGCGTTCGGAGTACCCGTGTCCGCGTTTCAGGTGGATTTTACCGTTCGGGACGGTGAAAAGCTTTCCCTGTGCGGCATGGAGATCGAAGCGATCGGAACGCCCGGGCATACGGCGGGCGGCGCGTGTTATCTGTGCGACGGCGCGCTCTTCACGGGCGATACGCTCTTTGCGGGCGACGTCGGACGCACCGATCTGCCCACGGGGAACGGGCGGGAGTTGACGGAAAGCATCGCGAAATTGTTCGCCTTGCAGGGAGATTTTCATATATACCCCGGACACGGGGAGGATTCAACGCTCGGCTACGAGCGGAAACATAACGGGTACGCAGAGAGATGATCATTACGAACGAACCGTTTCTGGAAGCCGAGCTTTCGGACGTGATCCGTCTGTTCGACGGCGCGGACGCACCGGAACTCACCCATCGCACGGAATACGACGGGGCGCGCTTTTGCAACGTCTTTACGCTCGACGGACGGGAGACGGTCTTTGAAAACGAGGCGCGCGCGGGCGGCGCGCTCGAATACAAGCGCCTGTGCAAGCGGTATGCCAAACTCGGACTCTATCGCGTGCTTTCGGCGTATTACGGAAAAGAGCTGCCCTGGGGCGCGCTGACGGGAATCCGACCTACGCGACTTGCCTATGCGGAGCGGGAGCGCGGTCGGGATTTTGTGCCTTTGTTCCGCGACATGGGGGTGTCCGAGGAGAATATCGCCCTCGTCGGGCGCGTTCTGGAAGGACAAACGGGGATCTACGAGCGCAGGGAGGGCAACGCCGATCTGTTTCTTTCGCTTCCGTTCTGTCCGAGCAAATGCGTCTATTGCTCGTTTATCACCGCGCCGATCGCCGCGACGAGAAAATATATGCCCGAATATCTGACCGCGTTGGAGCGGGAGACGGCGGCGCTTCCGCCCTTTGAAAATCTCCGTTCCGTCTATATCGGCGGCGGAACGCCGTTCGCGCTCGGCGCGGACGAGCTGGAACGCGTGCTGAAAGCGGTTGCGGGCGTTCGGAACAACGACTGCGAGTACACGGTGGAAGCAGGACGGCCGGACGTGTTCACGGACGAAAAACTCGCGCTCTGCAAGCGGTACGGCGTGACGAGGATCTGCATCAACGCCCAGAGCTTTTCCGACCGGACGTTGGAGCGGATCGGGAGAAAGCACACGGCGGAGCAGGTACGGGAGGCGTTCCGCATGGCGAAGCCTTACGGATTCACGGTCAACTGCGATCTGATCGCGGGATTGACGGGCGAGAGCCTTTCCGAGTTCAAGGCGAGCGTGGACGAGGCGATCGCGCTCGCGCCCGAAAACGTCACCGTGCATACGCTGTGTCTGAAAAAGGGCTCGAAGCTCAAAGAAGAAGTGAGCGCGTTGGCGGAGGGAGAGCTGTCCGAAATGATCGCCTATTCGCGGAAAGCGCTCAGCGCGGCGGGCTACGAGCCGTATTATCTGTATCGGCAGAAATACATGGCGGGCGCGCACGAGAACGTGGGCTGGACGAAACCCGGATACGCGTCGGTGTACAATATCGACATCATGGAGGAGAGCGCGGACAATCCCGCCGCGGGCGCGAACGCGATCAGTAAAAAGGTGTTCGCGACGGAGGGACGGATCGAACGGCTCGGCTCTCCCAAAGACATTCCGACCTATCTTGGCAAGGTCGACGAGCTGGTTCGGAAAAAGCGGGAGCTGTTCGGCACGTGACGGACCTACGGCGAATCCGCCTCGGTTCGGAGCGGTCAAGGAGCGCGGAGAGAACGGAAAAAAATCTTTTCGCAATTACGCCGAAAACCTTTGACAACGGACGGAAAATATGGTATCCTTATCAGGACGTCTGCTAAGAGATACGGGTCTCTGCGTTTCCCTTGGCTGAACGCGGAAAATTCCATAGGAGGATAAACGTAAATGGAAAAGAAAGAAATCATCGCGAAATTCGCATCGCACGAGGGCGACACGGGTTCTCCCGAAGTGCAGATCGCGCTTCTGACGGAGCGCATCAATCATCTGAACGAGCATCTCAAAGTTCACAAGCAGGACAACCACTCCCGCAGAGGGCTTTTGAAGATGGTCGGTAAGCGGCGCGGGCTTCTGGATTATCTGAAAAGCAAGGATATCGAAAGATACAGAGCGGTCGTTGCGGCGTTGGATCTCAGAAAGTAAAAGCAAAGAGGCGGCGATAATCTTATCGTCCGCCTTTTTTTGTAAAATTCCCTTCGTCAGGTGGCGCGGGGAGAAAGAAAAAGAACGGAAAGGAGAAAAGAATGACAAACAATTACAGAGAATTCAGAACGACGGTCGGCGGAAGAGAGCTCGTCGTCGAAACGGGGAAGTATGCGGAACAGGCGAACGGCGCGTGCGTCGTGCGTTGCGGAGAGAGCGCCGTCATGGTGTCGGTATGTATGTCTGCAACGCCCAGAGACGGAATGGACTTTTTCCCGCTGCAAGTGGATTATGAAGAGAAGATGTATTCCGTCGGTAAAATTCCCGGCGGGTTCAAAAGACGCGAGGGCAGAGCGAGCGATAAGGCGATTTTAACGGCGCGCCTCATCGACCGTCCCCTTCGTCCGCTGTTCCCGAAAGGACTGTTCAACGACGTCGTGGTCGTCGCGCAGGCGCTTTCCGTGGAACCCGATATTTCTCCCGAACCGCTCGCGATGATCGGCTCGTCCGTCGCGCTTGCGATTTCCGATATTCCTTGGGCAGGACCTACGGGTTCGGTCGTCGTGGGACTCGTAGACGGAGAGTACGTCATCAATCCCGATCTCGAACAGCGCGGTAAGAGCTCCGTGCATCTCAATCTCGCAGGCACGAAGGACGCGATTCTGATGATCGAAGCGGGCGCGAACGAAGTCACGAACGACGAAATGGTCGGCGCGATCATGTTCGGACATCAGGAGATCAAAAAGATCTGCGCGTTTATCGAGGACGAAATCGTTCCCGCGGTCGGAAAGCCGAAGAAGGAGATCGAGCTTTATCACGTTCCCGAAGAGCTGGATCGGGAAGTCCGCGCCTATGCGGGCGAGAAAGTGGATTGGGCGATCGAAACGTTCGACCGTCAGGAGCGCGAAGAGAGACAGGCGCAGGTCGAAGCGGAGACGCTCGAACATTTCGCGGAAATCTATCCCGAAAACAAACGGGAGATCAAAGACAGCCTTTATTATCTGACCAAAGAGAAGGTGCGCGCGAAGATTTTCGATAAAGGAATCCGTCCCGACGGAAGAGGATTGCGCGACGTCCGTCCCATCTGGTGCGAAAAACACATCCTTCCCCGCGTGCACGGTTCTGCGGTGTTTACGAGAGGACAGACGCAGACGCTCACGACCTGTACGCTTGCGATGATGGGCGAGGCGCAGAAATTGGAAGGGCTTGACGAAGAAACGGCAAAGCGCTACATGCACCAATACAACTTCCCCGGCTACTGCACGGGCGAAGCGAAGGCGCTGAGAAGCCCCGGCAGACGGGAAATCGGACACGGCGCTCTTGCGGAACGCGCGCTCGTTCCCGTCATTCCCTCCGAGGAAGAGTTCCCTTACGCGATCCGCGTCGTCAACGACATCATGTCGTCCAACGGGTCTTCTTCGATGGCTTCCGTCTGCGGTTCCACAATGGCTTTGATGGACGCGGGCGTTCCCATCAAAGCGCCCGTAGCGGGCGTCGCCATGGGGCTCATCAAAAATCAGGAGACGGGCGAATTCCGCGTTCTGACGGACATTCAGGGCTTGGAGGACTTCCTCGGCGACATGGATTTCAAGGTCGCGGGTACGCAGAAGGGCATTACCGCGATTCAGATGGACATCAAAATCAAGGGAATTTCGGAAGAGATCATGCACGCGGCGATCGAGCAGGCGAACGAGGGCAGACAGTTCATTCTTTCCAAGATGCTCGAATGTATCCCCGAAGTGCGCCCCGAGCTCTCCGAGTATGCGCCCAGAATCATTTCGTTCAAGGTCAATCCCGAAAAGATCGGGGACGTCGTCGGAAAACAGGGCAAAGTCATCAATTCGATCATTGCGGAAACGGGAACGAAGATCGACATCGAGGACGACGGAACGGTATGCATCGCGTCCTACGGCGATCCCGAAGCGGCGTTGCGCGCGAAAGCGATCGTCGAATCGATCGCGCACGATCCCGAAGTGGGCGACCGCTTTATCGGAAACGTCGTGCGGATTCTCTCCAAGGTCGGCGCGTTCGTTGAGTTTGCGCCCGGAAAGGACGGCATGATCCACATTTCGAGAATGAGCGATAAACGCGTCGAATCGGTGGAAGACGTGCTCTCCATCGGCGATATGGTCAAAGTGGAGATCATCAAGATCGGCGAAAAGGGAATCGACTTCAAACTTCTGGAAAAAATGTAACGCAGAAAGGTGATTTGTCAAACTAAGTGCAACACTTTTTAAGAAAAAGTTCAAATAAATCTT
>CAMGEK010000010.1 GCA_946055105.1 uncultured Clostridia bacterium | reverse complement strand
GGTGTCTTCGCTTCTCATTAAAATCCACAATCCCGCGCTGTTGCTGCTCATCGGAATCGCGATCACGGCGCTCGTGCAGTCCTCGTCGGCGGTCACGGCGATCATCATTACCATGGCGGGGCAGGGGTTGATCATCGGCGGCGGCGGAAACGCCGTGCTCTACGTGATCATCGGTTCTAACATCGGTACTTGCGTTACCGCGTTGCTCTCGTCCATCGGCGCTTCGACGAACGCCCGCCGCGCCGCGGTGATTCACTTCCTGTTCAACGTGTTCGGAGCTTTGATTTTCACCGTATTCCTGCTCGCGTGGAGAGGATTTTCGGATGCGGTGCTCGTGCGCCTGTTTCCGACGCTCCCCGAATTTCAGATCGCCACGTTCCATACGTTTTTCAACGTGATCTGCACGCTGCTGTTTATCCCTTTCATCAATATCTTCGTGAAATTGTCTCATCTCATCGTGCCGGACGGAAAAGCGCGCGCGGTTCAGCAGGATACGCCGATCATCGAGCTCGACGACCGTCTGCTCCGTCAGCCGTCGATCGCGTTGGGACGGCTGTATCAGGAGACGGGCAAGGTGTTCGCGTTCTCCATGAAGACGCTTTCGGACGCGTTTCAGGCGTTCCTCGAAAAAAACGTATCGGTAAAGGAAGAAATTCTGGCTGACAACGCCAAGCTCGCTCAGGTCAACCGCGCGGTGGTCGAATACCTCGTCAAGCTGTCCGCGAGTTCGCTCGTCATGGAGGACGAAAAGACGATTTCCTCTCTGCACTACGTGTATAACGACATCGAACGTCTCGGCGAGCTGGCGGACAATATAACCAAATATACCAATCATTACGTCAACGACAATCTCGATTTTTCGGGCGAGGTCATCTCCATGTTGCGGGAGATGTTCGATAAGATCCGCAAGCTGTACGATCTCTCTCTCGACGCGTTTCTCAACCGCGATTTTGCCGCGCTCCGCGCGATCGACGGTCTGGAAGACGAAATCGACAAGGCGAGAAAACGTCTGGTTTCCACGCATATCGACCGTCTGAACGAAGGGAAGTGTCAACCTCAGAATTCGAGCGTGTTCATCAACCTCGTCGGCAATCTCGAACGCGCCGCCGACCATATCACCTTTATCGCGCACTCCATAGAACAGGCGGAATGATTTTCCGCAAGGAGGATCATGAACAATCAAGTATATCTGCTCGAAGACGATACGAGCATCTGCGAACTCGTCAAATGCACGCTGGACATGAACAGCATCGACTGCGAATATTTTCCGACGGTCAAGGACTTCTACGCCGCGCTCGAACGGCAAGTACCCGACGTCGTCCTGCTCGACGTCATGTTGCCGGACGGGGACGGGCTCGAAGTGCTCAAACGCGTCAAGGCGCGCTATCCGCACGTGAGCGCGATCATGCTCTCCGCGCTCGGCAAAGAGACGGATAAGGTGAAGGGGCTCAATCTCGGCGCGGACGACTATATCGCCAAGCCGTTCGGGGTTCTGGAATTGACGGCGCGCGTCAATGCCGCGCTTCGGCGCACGGTCAGGGCGACCGTTCTGAGGACGGGCGCGCTGGAAATGAATACGGATAACATGGCGGTCACCTTTCACGGAAAGCCGCTTCCGCTCAACAATAAAGAATTTCAGTTGCTCCGCTACTGTATCGAAAACGAGGGGAAGGTCATGACGCGCGAAGCGCTCCTCACCGACGTATGGGGATACGATTACGGGGAGACGCGCACGCTGGATAATCATATCGCGCGGCTGAGAAAATTCGGGCTTGATTTTGAAACGGTGTTCGGGGTAGGGTATAAATTTCTCGCCGACGGAAAAGAGACGGGCGGGGAAACGGAATCGAAGAAATAAGGGCGCACGGAGTGCGCCCTTTTCGGAGGGAAACGGTCTATGAAAACACGGATCACGCTCATCGGATTTATCGTCACGGCGATCGCGCTCATTCTCTGTTCCGTGGTGTCTGCGGAGATCTATTACGCCAATTCGATCGACCATTCCAAAGAATATCTGCGCGTCTATGCGGGCACGCTCGGGGATCTTGCTCCCGAAACGCTGACGAACGAATTTGCGCGGAGCGCTTCCGAACGGCTCGGCGGCGCCCGCGTCACCTTTCTGACCGCGGACGGCGCGTACCTCTCCGATTCGGGCGACGGGAACGATTCTTCCCGCGCGGACAGACCGGAAGTGATCGCCGCCATGCGCGACGGCGAGGGTTACGACGTGCGTTCTTCCGCAACGGTCGGAACGGAACTCGTGTACTATTGCAAAAATTTCGGCTCGTACATGGTGCGGGTTGCCCTGCCGAAAAGCTCGCAATGGGCGGTCTTTCTGCAATCCGTGCCGTCCGTAACGGCGTTTCTCGCGCTCGATCTCGCCCTTTGCGCGCTGTTCACCTATCTTGCGACGGGATACGTGCTCCGACCGATGGAGCGGCTCATACGGGAGGCGGCGGCGGGAAAGCGCGTCGCGCCGGAGAGTCCGGAATTACAGCCGATCGCCGATCTCATCAATCGCATGAACGAGGACGCGGACGCGCGCATGAAAGAGATCGACGAAGAAAAAGAGCTGGTTGTGAAAGCGCAACAGAGCAAAAACGAGTTCGTTTCCAACATCACGCACGAGATGAATACGCCGCTCACCTCGATCAAGGGGTTTGCGGAGTTGCTTTCGGCGGGCGCGCTCGACGGCGAGCGCGCGCAGAAAGCGGCGCAGACGATCGCCGCGCAGAGCGAACGGCTGACCAATCTCGTCGCATGCATCATCAATTACAACGAAATCGACAACGACGATCTTCCGTCCTACGAAGTGAACGCGTCCAAGATCGCGCGCGAAACGCTTGAAACGCTCGCGCCCGCCATCGACGAGCGGAAGCTCATACTGCTCTCCGAAATCGAGGACGACGTGACGCTGTACAGCCGCTACGAGCGGGTGACGGAAACGTTCGGCAACCTCATCCGCAACGCCATACGCTACAACCGCGAGGGCGGAAGCGTCTCCGTACTGCTCACAAAGACGGAGTTCTGCGTTTCGGATACGGGAATCGGGATCGCGGAGGAAAATCTCGAACGGATTTTCGACCGTTTTTTCACGGTGGACAAATCGCACGGCGGAAAAAACGGCGGATTCGGTCTCGGACTCGCCGTCGTCAAAAAGATCTGCAAAAAGGCGGGTTGGGCGCTTTCCGTGCAGAGTAAGCTCGGACAAGGTACGACCTTCCGCATCCGTTTCCCCGAAAACGCGTCGAACGCGCCGAAAGCGGAGGACGGGCGTCCGACGGGAATCGGGTGAAAAGTAAAAGAAAATTTTGTAAAATTTTATCAAAAGAGTGTTTTTAACGAAAAAACGGCTCGGCGATTGACTTCGACGGAGAAATATGATAAAATCCATTCATTATTACGTTCGATAAAGGGTCACAATGAAGGCGCTGGAAGAGAAAATTTTGAAAGAGGGTAAAATTCTCCCCGGAAACGTATTGAAAGTGGGAAGTTTCCTCAATCAGCAGATGGATTCCGATTTTATCATGGAAATCGGGCGCGAGATCGCGCGTCTCTTTGCAGGCGAAAAAATCACGAAAGTCGTCACCGTCGAATCCTCGGGAATCGCGCTCGCCGTCGCGGCGGGAATCGCGTTGCACGTACCCTCCGTGTTTGCGAAAAAGCACAAGAGCGCGAACATGTCCAAAGAGGTGTACACCGCGTCCGTTTATTCCTATACGCACGGCGAAACGTACGAGATCGCCGTCGCGAAAGAGTATCTTTCGTCGCGCGACCGCGTGTTGATCGTGGACGATTTTTTGGCGAACGGAAACGCGGTCAAAGGACTGATGCGGATTACGGAAGAAGCGGGCGCAACTCTTGCGGGCTGTGCGATCGCGATCGAAAAAGGATTTCAGGGCGCAGGCGACGAGCTTCGCGCGAAGGGAATCCGCATAGAATCTCTCGCGCTCATCGATTCGATGACGGAGTCGGGAGTGACGTTCCGCGCATAAATCGGTTTGCGCGGCTTTTCTTTTCTGATTTTTGGAAGCGAACGGCAGGTCGGCGCCGAAACCGTGAAACGGCTCTGAAAAGCGCGGTTTTACGGATTGCGGTACGGCGTGTCAGTGCTGAACGAAAGACGACCGGGAGAGTCCGGTAAAGGAGAATCATATGAAGAAAATTTTGGCGGTTGGACTTGCGGCGAGCCTCGCATTGGCGGGCGTCGGCGCGATGGCTGGGTGCGGCGTCGATAAAGACGATCTGAAAGTCGGATTTATTTTCCTGCACGACGAGAGTTCTACTTACGATAAGAACTTTATCGACGCGGCGAAGGCGGCTTGCGAAAAACTCGGTCTCAGAGACGATCAGGTCATCATGAAGACAAACGTGGACGAAGACGATAATTGTTACGATACGGCGGCGGATCTTGCGGACGCCGGTTGCGACATCGTGTTTGCGGACAGCTTCGGTCACGAACAGTATTTGATGAAAGCGGCGAAAGAGTTTTCCGACGTGCAGTTCTGCCACGCGACGGGTACGCAGGCGCATACGGCAGGGCTCGATAATTTCCATAACGCGTTCGCGAGCATCTACGAAGGCAGATACCTCGCGGGCGTTGCGGCGGGCATGAAATTGCAGGAGATGAAAGAGGCGAACGCGTCTACCGCGATGAAGATCGGTTACGTCGGCGCATTCCCCTATGCGGAAGTCGTTTCGGGCTACACTTCGTTCTATCTCGGCGCGAGGTCGGTCGTCTCCGACGTCACGATGGAAGTCCGTTACACGAATTCCTGGTATGATCCCAATGCGGAATTGGAGACGGCGAATAAGTTGATCGACAACGGTTGCACCCTGATTTCCCAGCACGCGGACTCGCTCGGCGCGCCCTCGGCTTGCGAACAGAGAAAAGTTCCCAACGTCTCCTATAACGGAAGCACGGAAGCGGCGGGTCCCACCACCTATATCATCTCTTCCCGCATCAACTGGCAGCCCTACTTCGAGTATATCATTCAAAGCGTCCTCGACGGCGAAAAGATCGCGACCGACTGGACGGGTACGATTGCGACGGGTTCGGTCGAAGTGACGGCGCCCTCTTCCAAGGCGGCGGCAAACACGCAGGCGAAGCTCGACGAAGTGATGCAGAAGTTGAAAAACGGCACGCTGCGCGTCTTCGATACGAGCAAGTTTACGGTGGGAGGACAGACTTTGACCACATACCTTGCCGACGTAGATTCCGATGCGAATTTCACGGGCGACACCGAGGCGATTCACGACGGGTATTTCCATGAATCCGAATACCGTTCCGCGCCCTATTTCGATCTCAGAATCGACGGGATCACCGAGGCTACGAATTAAAGCGAGAATACGTTAAGGAAACGGGCGGAGAGATTCTCCGCCTGATTCCGTTTTTTCAAAAAAACGATCGGAGGAAACGGCGTGGACAAGACCGTTGCATTGGAACTGAAAAACGTCACCAAGACGTTCGGGAGAGTCGTCGCGAATAAAGACGTCAATCTCACCCTTAACCGCGGGGAAATTCTTGCGATTTTAGGCGAGAACGGAAGCGGAAAGACGACGCTCATGAATATGATCGCGGGCATCTATTATCCCGACGAGGGCGCGATTTTCGTCGACGGCGAGGAGGCGGTCATCCGCTCTCCCAAGGATGCGTACGACTATAAAATCGGAATGGTGCATCAGCACTTCAAGCTCGTGGACGTATTCACGGCGGGTGAAAATATCGCGCTCGGTTTGCGCGACGGCAAGAAATTCCGCATGAAAGAGATCAACGCCCGCGTGACGGAGATCGCGGAAAAGTACGGCTTTCACGTCGACGTGAAAAAGAAGATTTACGAGATGTCCGTTTCGGAGAAGCAGACGGTGGAGATCGTCAAGGTGCTCTACCGCGGCGCGGAAATTCTCATTCTCGACGAACCGACCGCCGTGCTCACGCCGCAGGAAACGGACAAGCTCTTCGCGGTGTTGCGCAGAATGCGAGACGACGGAAAGTCCATTCTCATCATCACGCATAAATTGCACGAAGTGCTCGCCCTTTCCGACCGCGTTTCCGTGCTTCGGAAGGGCGAATACGCCGGCACGGTGAATACTGCGGAGACGAACGAGAGCGAACTCACCGAAATGATGGTCGGAAAGAAGATCGCGCTCAACATCAACCGTTCAACGCCGCAGAACGTTTGCGACCGCCTCGCGGTGGAGCACGTCAACTGCGTCAATCGGGAGGGCGTCAAGGTACTCGACGACGTGTCCTTTACGGCGCGGGCGGGCGAGATCCTCGGCGTCGCGGGCATCGCGGGGAGCGGACAGAGGGAGCTCCTCGAAGCGATCGCGGGATTACAGAAACTTTCCGGCGGCGCGATCACCTATTTCGATCCGCAGAACGGGGAACGCGTCAATCTGTGCGACAAAACGCCGACGCAGATCCGCGATCTGGGCGTCCGGCTCTCTTTCGTGCCCGAGGACCGTCTCGGCATGGGGTTGGTCGGAAACATGGACATCGTGGACAACATGATGCTCCGCAGTTATCGGAAGGGCAAATGGGGAATGCTCGACCGCAAGAATCCGAAAGGGCTTGCCGACGACATCATCCGAAAGCTCGAAGTCGTCACGCCGGGCGTGCACACGCCCGTACGCCGTCTTTCGGGCGGGAACGTGCAGAAGGTGCTCGTCGGGCGGGAGATCGCGCTGACGCCCACCGTGCTCATGGCGGCGTACCCCGTGCGCGGACTTGACATCAATTCTTCCTATACCATCTATAATTTGCTGAACAAACAGAAGGAGAGCGGCGTCGCGGTCATCTTTGTCGGAGAGGATCTGGACGTATTGCTCGAACTGTGCGATCGGATTCTGGTCATCGGCGGAGGCACGGTCACGGGGATCGTGGACGGCAGAACGGCGACGAAAGAAGAGGTCGGACTTCTGATGACGAAATTCCGTCGTACCGAGGAAACGCAGGAGACGGCAGGGGAGGAGAATCATGATTCGTAACGAAAAAGCAAAGCGCGATCCGTTGTTTCATATTTCCAAGCGCGAGACGCTGCCCTTCTGGAAATCGGCGGGAATCCGCGCGATCGCGATCGTCGCGGCGTTGCTCCTTTCGGGGATTCTTTCCGCAATCTTTATCGGCGTCGATCCGTTCACGTTCATCGGGAAGCTGTTCGAGGGCGTCTTCGGTACGGAGCGGAGAATCTGGACGACGCTCCGCAATCTTTCCGTCCTGCTGCTGATCGCGCTCGCGCTCGCGCCTGCGTTCAAGATGAAATTCTGGAATATCGGCGCGGAAGGACAGGTGCTGATAGGCGGGCTTGCCTGCGCGGTCTGCATGTACTTTCTGGGCGGGAAAGCGCCCGACGCGGTCGTGTATCTGTGCATGGCGGTGAGCGGAATCCTTGCGGCGGCGCTCTGGGCGGTCGTTCCCGCAATCTTCAAAGCGTTCTGGGGAACGAACGAAACGCTGTTCACGCTCATGATGAACTACGTGGCGATGCAGGCGGTGTCCTTTTTCACCTCTCTGATCGTCAAAGACGGTTCGGGAACGATGAAGAACGCGACGCACCTGCACGGCGTTCAGTTTCCGCAGATCGGAAACGCCTATCTTCTGACCATTCTCGTGGCGGTCGTGCTTACCGTCGGCATGTGGATTTATCTGCGGTACAGCAAGCACGGTTACGAGCTCTCCGTCGTCGGAGAGAGCGAAAACACCGCGCGCTATATCGGCATTAACGTAAAAAAGGTGATCATTCGCACGATGGCGCTCTCGGGCGCGATCTGCGGCGTCGCGGGCGTTTTGCTCGTCGGCGCAATCAACGGCACGGTCACGACCTCTACGGCGGGCGGTCAGGGCTTTACGGCGATCATCGTCGCCTGGCTCGGAAAATTCAATCCCGTCTTCATGATTCTCACTTCTTTCCTGCTCGTCTTTCTCGAAAAGGGCACGAGCCAGCTCGACCTCATGAACAACGCGTTCGCTTCCATGATTACGGGCATCGTGTTCTTCTTCATCATCGGCTGTGAGTTTTTCGTCGTGTACCGTCTGAAATTCCGCCGCCCCGTCAGAAAGGAGAGCGCGTCGGACGCGTCGGTCGGCGGGAACGCCGAAACGCCGCCTTCAACGGAAACGGAGAGCGGAACGCCGACCGAAGAAAAATCGGAAGCCGAAAGCGCGACCGAAGGAGCGGCGGACGGAACGGCGTCGCCGTATCGGCGGGTATGCGATAAACTCGCGCAGGGTGCGGGAACGGTCGCAAAGGCGTGTGCGAAAGGGTTCGGTGCGTTGCGCGGAACGTGTTCCAAAGGAATGAAAAGACTGAAATCGCTGTTCGGTAAGAAAAATCCCGAAGAGCAGCGGACGGAAGAAAAGGACGCGGAGGAAGAAAAATGAGCGCGATCGTTGGATTTTTATCTTCGGCTATCAGATTGAGCACGACGTTTTTGTTCGGTTCTATGGGCGAGACGATCACCGAAAAATCGGGGCATCTCAATCTCGGAACGCCCGGCGTCATGTGCGTCGGCGCGGCGGGCGGCTGTCTCGGCGCGACGCTGTACGTAACAGCGGCGGGCGGCGCGGTCAATCCCTTTCTCGCGGTGCTGATCCCCGCGCTGTTTGCGCTGTTCTTTGCCGCGCTTATGGGCGCGCTGTACAGCTTTCTCACCGTATCGCTCCGCGCGAATCAGAACGTGACGGGGCTCATGATCACGACGTTCGGCGTGGGACTCGGCAAATTCGTCAAGGGCGCGCTCGGCTCGGACGCAGACGTGGCGATCGGGCAGATCTGTAAATATTTCCGCACGCTCTTCCCGTTTGCGGACAAGCTGGGTTGGTTCGGACAGTTGTTCTTCTCCTACGGGATTCTCGTCTATCTTGCGATCGCGCTCGCGATCGTGACGTCGGTCGTGTTTCGCAGAACGCGGATCGGACTGCATCTCCGCGCGGTGGGGGAAAATCCCGCAACGGCGGACGCGGCGGGAATCAGCGTAACCGCATACCGCTACGTCGCGACGATTATCGGAAGCGCGGTTTCGGGGCTCGGCGGACTGTTCTATATTTTCGACTATGTGGGCGCGTGGGACAGCGGGCTCACCGCGACGGAAGCGCTCGGTTGGCTTGCGGTCGCGCTCGTGATTTTCACGCTCTGGCGTCCCAACCTCGGAATTCTCGGTTCGATTCTGTTCGGCGCGCTGTATATTCTGCCCAATTATCTGAACGTGGGATTTGCGCAGCGCGATCTCATTCAATGCGTTCCCTATCTGGTAACGATCGTCGTGCTCGTCATCACGAGCATGAGAAAGAAGCGGGAAAATCAGCCTCCCGCGAGTATGGGACTCAATTATTTCCGCGAAGAGCGGTAAAAAGGCGGCGCTTTCGATTACGGAAGCGCCGTTTTGAAAGTATAATTTCCGCTTATGGTTCTTATAACGATTTTCAAAAAACGAAGTGAGAATTTCGGCGGCGAAACGTTTGACTTAACCGTTCAAAAAACATATAATGAAACAAAATCAAGAGCGGCGAAGAACACCGAAAGGTATTATTCGTGCTTATATAAAAAACAATTACGGAAAGGAGCGTATGCACTATGAATGTGACCGAACTCTTCGGTTGTAACGTATTCAACGACGAAGTGATGAAAAATTCTCTTCCCAAAGAAGTTTACAAATCTCTTCGCCGAACCATCGACGCGGGAGAGCCTCTCGATACGTCGATCGCGAGCGCCGTGGCTTCGGCGATGAAGGATTGGGCGGTGTCGAAGGGCGCGACGCACTACACCCATTGGTTCCAGCCGCTTACCAACCTGACTGCGGAAAAGCACGACAGCTTTATCGAGCCGTCGGGCGATAAAGTGATCATGCAGCTTACGGGAAAATCGCTCATCGTGGGCGAGCCGGACGCTTCGTCCTTCCCCTCCGGCGGTTCGCGCGCAACCAACGCCGCGCGCGGTTATACCGCGTGGGATCCCACGTCGCCCGCCTTCGTCAAGGAAGGAACGCTGTATATTCCCACCATTTTCGTCTCCTATACGGGCGAGACGCTCGATAAGAAGGCGCCGCTCCTCAAATCCATGACCGCGCTCGACACGCAGACGAAACGCCTGTTGAAGCTCTTCGGCATCGAATGCAAGAAAGTCTCCACGACGGTCGGTCCCGAGCAGGAGTACTTCATTATCGACGAGAAGGAATATCTCAAACGGAAAGATCTGATTCTGACGGGCAGAACGCTGTTCGGCGCGCTGCCCTCCCGCGGACAGGAGCTGGAAGATCACTATTTCGGCGTATTGAAGACGCGGATTTCCGAATTCATGCGCGATCTGGACGAGACGCTGTGGTCGTACGGGATTCTGGCAAAGACCAAGCACAACGAAGTCGCGCCCGCGCAGCACGAGCTCGCGCCCATCTTTACGACGACCAACGTTGCGGTGGACGACAACCAGCTGACGATGGAACTGATGAAGAAAGTCGCGCAGAAACACGGGCTCGTCTGCCTGTTGCACGAAAAGCCGTTCGAGGGGATCAACGGTTCGGGGAAACACAACAACTGGTCGCTTTCCACGGACGCGGGGCTCAATCTGCTCGATCCCGGCGAATCGCCCGAAAACAATGCTCGGTTCATGCTCATTCTCGCGTGCGTGATCGCCGCGGTCGACGAGTATCAGGGAATTCTCCGCGCGTCCGTAGCGTCCGCGGGGAACGATCACAGATTGGGCGCGAACGAGGCGCCTCCCGCGATCCTTTCCGTCTATCTGGGCGATCAGCTCGGCGCGATCGTAGACAGCATCGTGCTCGGCAAGGAGTACGTTCCGAAAAAGGCGGTTCCCGGTTCCATCGGCGTACCCGAATCGCCCATTTTCCCCATCGATACGACCGACCGCAACAGAACGTCGCCGTTCGCGTTCACGGGGAACAAGTTTGAATTCAGAATGCTCGGCTCTACGGCTTCCGTCGCCGATCCCAACATCGTTTTGAATACGATCGCCGCAGAATCGTTCTCGCGGGCGGCGGACGCGCTCTCCGACGCAAAGGATTTCCCCAAAGCCTGCAAAGAGGACACGGACAAGTTGCTCAAAGCAGATTACAGAATCATCATCAATTGCGACGGCTACGGTCCCGAATGGGAGCCCGAAGCGGAGCGCAGAGGACTGCTCAACAACAAGACGACGGCGGACGCCGTTCCCGAATGTTTCAAAAAAGAGAACCTCGACGTGTTCGTTCATCAGGGCGTCTACACGGAAAAAGAGGCGATCGCGCGTGCGAATATTCAGCTTGAAAATTATATCAAGATGATCAATATCGAGGCTCTGACGATGTTGGAGATGGCGAAACAGGATATTTATCCGTCCGTCAACGCCTACGTCGCGGAAGTGTGCGCGACGGTTGCGGCGAAGAGGGCTGTCAGCGACAAAATCGTTTGCGCGGCAGACACGGAATTGGTCGAAAAACTGTCGATGATGAACGACGCGATGATCGCGGCTGTCAACAAACTGGAAAAAGATCTTTCCGAAATGCCTGAGGGAGAAGTCCCCGCCTCGATGAAGATGGCGCACGTGGTCGTTCCGGACATGGAGGAGGTGCGCCGTTGCGCGGATTCGATGGAGAAACTCTGTTCGTCCGACTATTGGCCCTATCCCACCTATACCGATCTTCTTTACAGCGTGAAATAATTTGAACGGACGGCAAGCGGAGTGTGAGGCCGCGCGCCGTCTCCGAAAGGAGCGGAAAACTTTTTTCGGAGCGTTCGGGAAAACGGAAGCGAACGGACGGCAAGCGGAGTGTGAGACCGCGCGCCGTCTCCGAAAGGAGCGGAAAACTTTTTTCGGTAATCTCGGAAAAACCGACGGGATGAGTTGCGTGTGAGAGCGCCCGTCGGGAACATATTAAAATTTTATCGGAGGTACTTTTATGGACTTTTCTGTCTGGTATCTGATCGGCGCCGCGCTTGTGTTCTTCATGCAAGCAGGCTTCGCGATGGTTGAAACCGGATTTACCCGTGCCAAGAATGCAGGAAACATCATCATGAAAAACCTGATGGATTTCTGTATCGGCACTGTGGCGTTCCTGCTCCTCGGCGCGGGATTGCTGCTCGGCGAGGACGCGCTCTGCGGACTTGTAGGACTTCCCAATTTCGATTGGATTACGCAGTTCACGACCGCTGCGGAAGAGGGGAATCCCTACGTTTCCGACTTCGTCTTTAACCTTGTGTTCTGCGCGACGACGGCGACGATCGTCTCCGGCGCAATGGCGGAGAGAACGAAATTCTCGGCATACTGCATTTACAGTTTCTTCATGAGTATGGTCGTTTATCCGATCGAGGCGCACTGGATCTGGGGCGGCGGCTGGCTTGCTCAGAACGGATTCCACGATTTCGCCGGCTCCTGTGCGATTCACATGGTCGGCGGTACGGCGGCGCTTCTCGGCGCGATCTTCCTCGGTCCCCGTCTCGGGAAATATACCAAAGGTAAGGACGGGAAGGTGAAGGTCAACGCGATTCCCGGACACTCTCTGACGCTCGGCGCGCTCGGCTGTTTCATTCTTTGGTTCGGTTGGTACGGTTTCAACGGCGCGGCGGCGGGCAACACGCTTTCGCTCGGTCAGATCTTCATGAACACGACGATCGCTCCCGCGTTGGCTTGCTGCGCGACGATGGCGTATACCTGGATCAAGAACAAGAAGCCGGACGTCTCCATGACGCTCAACGGTTCTCTCGCGGGTCTTGTGGCGATCACCGCTCCCTGCGACGTGGTCTCGCCTTGGGCGGCGGCGATCATCGGGATCGTAGCGGGGATTCTCGTCGTGGTCGGTGTTGAATTGCTCGACAAGAAATTACATATCGACGATCCCGTCGGAGCCGTCGGCGTACACTTCGTCAACGGTATCTGGGGAACGCTTGCAGTCGGATTGTTCGCCGATCCCGCGATCGCGGCGGTCAGCGGCGCGGAGCTTGCGAGCGGCGGACTGTTCGTCACGGGTTCGGGCTTACAGCTCGGCTGGCAGATCGCGGGCGTATTGTCCGTACTGCTCTGGACGGTCGTTCTGATGACGCTGACGTTCGTCTTATTGAAAAAGACGGTCGGACTTCGCGTCACCAAAGACGAAGAGATCGAAGGTCTGGACAGATGCGAGCACGCGCTTCCCTCCGCTTACGCGGATTTCACGGCGGTGTCGCTCAATTCGGAAATTCTTGCGGCAGACGAACCGGAAGGCGTGGGCGTCACGGTGATTGATGAGACGACGCCCGTCAAAGCGCCCAGCAAAGACGCGAAGATGAGCAAGATCGTCATCGTCACCAAGCAGAGCAAGTTTGAAGACTTGAAGAACGCGCTCGAACAGGTCGGCGTATCCGGAATCACGGTGACGCAGGTGCTCGGATGCGGCGTACAGAAGGGCGCGACGGAATATTATCGCGGCGTAAAAGTGGAGATGTCGCTGTTGCCTAAGATCAAGGTGGAAGTGGTCGTCTCCAAAATACCGGTCGAAACGGTGGTCAACGCCGCGCGGAAGGCGCTCTATACGGGACACATTGGAGACGGAAAGATCTTTGTTTACGACGTGGAGAACGTCGTCAAAGTCCGTACGGGTACGACGGGTTACGACGCATTGCAGGACGAAGAGTAATCTTCCCATCAATCAACTCATACGCTCTCTCTACATAAAGAAAGGCGCTTCGTTTCGGCGAAGCGCTTTTCTCATGCCTGTGAGACCGGATGCGGGAACAAACGAGCGCGGAGTATTTTCGGTGAAACGATGGTTACGGTTCGCGCGGGGACGTTAATCCCGGCGCGATCAGCAGGGCATATTCGGTGAAATGTTTTTATAGGGCGTTTTCGGTGAAACGATGGTTACGGTTCGCGGAAATGCGGGGCGCGGAGAGGGCGTTTGCGCGTTCCCGTTGAAAATACATTGACAAAACGTGAAAAGTATAGTATGATACTTCCGTATGAAGAAAAGGACGGTTAAGGCGACATGAACACGGACGTAGTGATTATCGGAGCGGGACCTGCCGGAATTTTTACGGCGTTGGAAATGCTGAAAAACGGCAGTAAACAAAAAATCGTTATCGTGGAAAAGGGGGCGCCCGTGGAAAAGCGGAAATGCCCCAAGTACGCGACGAAGAAATGTATGAATTGCAAGCCTTACTGTCATATCACGACGGGATTTTCGGGCGCGGGCGCGTTTTCCGACGGAAAGCTTTCCCTTTCCTATGAGGTGGGCGGCGATCTTCCCAATCTCATCGGCGCGGACAGAGTGCAGGATACCATTCATTATACGGACGGGATCTATCTGGAATTCGGCGCGGACACGCATATCGAAGGGCTCGGAAACGAAGAGGCGAAGAAGGAAATCCGCAAAAACGCCATCAAAGCGGGACTGAAACTCGTCGATTGCCCCATACGGCATCTGGGAACGGAGAAGGCGCAGGATCTGTATTACGCGATCGAACGGTATTTGCTCGATCGCGGCGTAGAGATTTATTTCGGATTTGAATGCGATAATATCATTCTCGACGGAGCCGTCTGCCGCGGCGTATATATCCGTAAGGGCGGCGAAAGCCTGGAAATCCGCGCAAAACATACCGTGATCGCGACGGGGCGGAGAGGCGCGGACTGGTTGGAGAAAATCTGCGCGGAGCACGACATCGCGCACGAGCCGGGCACGGTGGATATCGGCGTGCGCGTCGAAGTCCGCAACGAGATCATGGAGAAGGTAAACGAAGTGCTGTACGAATCCAAGCTCATCGGATACCCGAAACCGTTCTGCAACAAAGTGCGCACGTTCTGCCAGAATCCGGGCGGATTCGTCGCGCAGGAAAATTACGATAACAATCTGGCGGTCGTCAACGGACATTCGTACAAAGAGAAGAAGAGCGAAAACACGAATTTGTCCATTCTCTGTTCGCATAACTTCACCACGCCGTTCAATCAGCCCATCGAATATGCGCAGAAAGTCGGGGAACTGACGAACATGCTCGGCGCGGGAAAAATTCTCGTGCAGAAGTTCGGCGATATTCTCGAAGGGAAACGGACGTGGCAACACGAGCTTTCGCGCTCCAATCTGCGCCCGACGCTTCCCGATGCGGTGGCGGGGGATATTACGGCGGGCATGCCCTATCGCGCGATGACGAACATTATCGGATTCATTCAGGCGATGGATCAGGTCGTGCCCGGATTCGCGGCGTACGAAACGCTGCTATATTCGCCCGAATTGAAGTTTTATTCCAACCGCGTCAAAATGGACGAACGTTTCCGCACGAACGTACAGGGATTGCATTGTCTGGGCGATTCGAGCGGCTGGACGCGCGGACTGATGATGGCGTCCGTCATGGGCGTTCTGATGGGGCGCGAACTCGTCGCGGAAGAGAAGGGGGAGCAACGATGAAAGTCAACGTAAAGAAACTTCACGTGAGCGCGAAATTGCCCGTCTACGGTTCGGAGTTTGCGGCGGGAGCCGATCTGTACGCCTGCGCGGAGGGCGGCTTGACGATTCCTGCGGGCGAGACCGCGTTCGTACACACGGGGATCGCGGTCGAACTGCCCGCGGGCACGGTAGGGCTCGTCTATGCGAGAAGCGGACTTGCCTGCAAGCGCGATCTCGCGCCCGCGAACAAAGTGGGCGTCATCGATTGCGATTACCGCGGAGAGATCATGGTCGCGCTTCATAATCACGGCAAGACGGCGCAGACGGTTTCGGACGGCGAACGGATCGCGCAACTCGTCGTCGCGCCCTATTATACGGCGGAATTTACCGAGGCGGAGACGCTCTCCGATACCGTGCGCGGCGCGGGCGGATTCGGCTCGACGGGGAGCAAATAACGCATGAGAATGAGAAAAAAACGCAATCTCGAAGCGCGTCTTGACGCGTGCTCCGACGTATTGATTGCGCGCGGCAGTCCTTGCCGCAATCTCAAAGAGGCGGCGGAGAACTACCGCAATCTGATCGATTATCGCGCGGCGTTCGGGAACGGGAATCCCGTCTCTCTTGAAATCGGTTGCGGAAACGGCGGGTTCGTCGCGGAGACGGCGCGCCGCTTTCCCGAGCGGAATTTTCTTGCGGTGGAAGTGTGCTCCAACGTCGTACTGACCGCCGCGGAACGCATTCGGCGCGAACGGATTCCCAACGTTCGGTTTCTGAACGTGCCCGCCGAGATTCTCGACTGCCTGATTCCCGAGGACAGCGTCGAGAGGATTTATCTGAATTTTTCCACGCCTCTTCCCCAGAAGAGCAGGGAAAAACAGCGTCTGACTTCTCCGCGCTTTCTTGCGATTTACAGACGGCTTTTGCAAGAAGGCGGCGAGGTCGTGCAAAAGACGGACAGCGCGCCCTTTTTCGAGTATTCGATCGAACAGTTTGAACGCAACGGATTCCGATGCGAACAGGTCACGCGCGATCTGCATCGGAGCGAATGGGCGGCGGAAAACGTCGTGACGGAGTACGAAAAGAATTTTTCCGAAAAGGGGATTCCCATCTGCCGTCTCGTCGCGGTAAAAGAGCGGGAATGAAATCGTCGACAGGCTCGGCGGAATCGCCGATGGATTACGGAGGAGAAGTATGTGGCATGAATATTTATTTCGCGTATTGAGCATTCTCAATTATATCGTGCTGATCATGATCGCGATACCCGTTCTGTTACAGGTCTTTTACGTCCTTTTTGCGTTCGTCAGAAAGAAAACGTGGAAGAAGAGCGAAGTCAAGGGACGGGTAGCGTATCTGATCCCCGCGCACAACGAAGAGAGCGTCATCGGAAAAACGGTGAAAGATCTGATGGCTCGTCAGAACTATCCCAAGGAGCTCTACGACGTCTACGTCGTGGCGCATAACTGTACGGACAGAACGGCGCAGATCGCGCGCGAGGCGGGCGCGAAAGTTCTCGTCCTCGACGATCCCGATCCCGCGCATCGCATGGCGCTCTATCCCGTGAAGCACGGAATCGATTATCTCATCGGATTGGAAGGGGAGGCGGCTTACGATTTCGTCATTCGCATCGACGCGGACAATCACGTCAACGCGGACTTTACGTCTCTGATGAACGACGCCTATCAGTCGGGCGTACAGTTTGCGCGCGGATACGAGGGTGCGCTCAACGGAACGCAGAATTTTTACACCAAGGCTTGCGCGCTCTTCTATTCCTTCGATTCGCGGTTCGGAAGCCGCGTGCGCGAACGGCTCGGGATCGCCGCCCACATCAACGGCAGCGGCGCCATGATGAGCGTTGCGCTGCTCAAAGAGAGCGGCGGATTCGATTGCGTGAGTATCTCCGAGGACGCGGAATACAACTTCAACCGTATGTTGGAGGGCAAGAAAGGGCATTTCGTGGAGGACGCGATCGTCTATGAGGATATGCCGTCGTCCTTTCAGGACACGCTCAACCGAAACAAACGTATCGGTTCGGGGAGCATGTCGCTCATCAAAGGAAAACTTCTGAAAATGTTGGGGAAGTTTTTCACGACGGGAAATTTTTCCTTTCTGGAAATGTTTCTCACGTACAGTTTTAACTTCCTGACCATTCTCATTTCCATCTGGATTCCGCTGTATTACGTCTATCATTTCACTTATACCGCGCTGATCGCGTCCGGAACGATCGCCGTGAGTATGATGCCCGTCGCCTATTACCGTTCGATGCTGTTTACGACGCTCATCGTCGCGGCGGCGATCGTCGGCGGACTGTTCGTTCTGTTCGGGTACGGGCAGGCGGCGCTTCTCGCCGTTCTCGATTATAAAAAACTCGGCGCAAAAAAGCGTCGGGAACTCGTTTCGGCGGTACTGCTGTTTCCCGTCTTTCTGTTGCTCTATGCGGTGACGCTCTGTATCGGCGCGCTTTCCAAGCCGAAGTGGAATAAAATCGCGACGAGAAGCGGTAACGGCGACGGAGACGACGCGAACGAGGATCGCGGCGAAGATATGCGGTTGTCGGCGTGAGCGCCGAACGGGGTAAAATATGGCGCAACAAGCGATTGTCATCGAACATTTAAGTAAATCGTACGGCAACGTCAGAGCGGTCGACGACATCTCTCTGAGCGTGCAGGCGGGTTCGCTCTTTGCTTTTTTAGGAATCAACGGCGCGGGAAAGAGCACGACGATCAACATTCTCTGCTCCATTCTGAAAAAGGACGCGGGCAAAATATACGTGAACGGGTACGACCTCGATACCGATTCCGCAGAGATCAAGAACGAAATCGGAATCGTCTTTCAGTCGAGCGTGCTCGATCAGATGCTGACGGTTCGGGAGAATCTGGACATCAGGACGTCCTTTTACGCGCGTTCCAAGCGGGAGAGGAGGGAAAATATCCGTGAAATCGTTCAGATGCTCGAACTCGAACCCATACTCGACCGTCCCGTATCCCGTCTGAGCGGAGGACAGCAGCGCAGAGTGGACATCGCGCGCGCGATGGTTCACCGTCCGAAACTGCTGATTCTGGACGAGCCGACGACGGGGCTCGATCCCAAAACCCGCCTCGCCGTCTGGTCGCTGATCGACAAAATCAGGACGGAGACGGGCATGACCGTGTTTTTGACGACGCACTATTTGGAAGAGGCGGACAAGGCGAGCGACGTCGTCATCATGGATCGCGGGCGGATCATCGCGCGGGGAACGCCGCACGAACTGAAAAACCATTACAGCAGCGACTGCCTGTTGGGGTATATGCCGCAGAACCGTACGTTTGAGGAGCGGCTCGCCGCGGAAGGCTGTTCGTTCGGATACGACGGGGAGAAGGGCGCGTATAAGATCGTCATCGAAGACACCCTTCGGGCGCGGAAATTGCTTGAAGGATACGGCGAATATCTGACCGACGTGGAAATTCTGAAAGGGAACATGGACGACGTGTTCCTGAACGTTACGGGGCGCGACGCGGCGATCCAAGGAGAGGACAATGAAAACGGACAACGGTAAACCGAGCGGGGCGTCTATCTTTTTTCAGTTGACGCACCGGCATTTTCTCGTATTTTTCAAAAATAAAATCAGGCTCATGTACACTCTTCTCGTGCCGGTGATTATTTTCTGCGTGTACATACTCTTTCTGCGCGATCTGGAACTCATGACGGTGGACAACACGTTGCTGAGTCTGAATATCGTCAAGGACGAACGGCTCGCGAAGAGCATCACTACGCTCGTGGATTCCTGGATGTTGAGCGGAATCGCCGCGCTTTCCACGATCACCGTCTCGTTGCAGACGAACAACGTCTTTGTCGAGGATAAACAGAACGGCGTCAACCGTGACTTCGCGTCGTCGCCCATTCCGCGCGGCGCGCTCATCGGAAGCTACTTTTTGTTTAATTTTCTGGTCACTCTGTTGATCTGTATCGCCTATCTTCTCATCTGTTTCGTCTATCTTCTCTGTATGGGCGAATTTATGCTGAATTTCGTCGATCTTCTCGCCGTGCTCGGAATCCTCGTCTATACGACGGTCTCCTCTACGCTCATGACCGTTTTCATTTGCAGTTACATCAAAACGGAGGGGACCATGGCGAGCCTTGTCGCGGTATTTTCGACGGCGGTCGGATTTCTGATCGGCGCGTATATGCCGCTCGGTATGTTGCCCGGATGGGTTCAGACCTTCTGCGCCTTTATCCCCGGAACGTACGCGTGCTCGTTGCTCCGCTATTCGTTCATGGCGAAACCCGTTGCGGTCTTGTCCGGATACGTTGCGGAGATGGGGATCGCGGACGGATCGCTTTTAATCGAAGAATTGACGGGAAGTTTCGGATATCGGCTGTCCTTTTTCGGCGTGAGCGTCGATCCTTCCTATCAGGCGCTCGCAACCGCCGCATTCATCGTGATCTTCCTCGCGCTCAACTTCGTTTCGGGAAAAAATCTCGCCTCCGTGCTCGGCATGGGCAAAAAGAAACAACGCAAAGAACGGGCGGAAAAACCCGTTTGACGCGCGACTTTGAACGCGAGAGAAAAGATCGACGCGTAGCGGTTTTCTTGCGGAGAAATCGCTATTTCGCGCAAAACGTGATTCAAGCTATAAGAAGAGCCTGCCCGAATGTTTCGGACAGGCTCTTCTTATAGCTTGAAGCCTCCCCGTTTTATCGGGGAATACGCTTCGGAAAGATCGTTTGATAGAATAGCGGTTCGCGTTTTCCGGCGCGTTTTCCTGCGCGCTTTCCTGCGCGACCGACCGCGGTTCGGACGGGGACGGCTTCGGATCTGAACGTTTCCGCAGAGCGATTCCACAGCGCGGAAGAACGTGCGGCGCACGGACGGTACGGAAGGAACGTTTCCGCAAAACGATCTCCTTTTTACAGAAATACAGAACGGACGTACGCCGCAAATTACCTTTCTTTGGGCGGGAAGAGCGTTTTGACCATCTGAGAGACGTACTGCACGGGAACGAGTCGGATTTTATCTTTGAATTTTTCGCAGACCTTTGCGTTTTTGGCGGGAAAAACGACGCGTTTGAAACCCATTTTCAGACATTCGTTCACCCGTCTGTCCGCAAAATTGACGCCGCGCACCTCGCCCGTCAGTCCGACTTCGCCGAAGACCGCCGTGTCGCGGTCTACGGGAATACATTTTTCCGCGCTGACGAGCGCGGCGCAGATCGCGAGATCGACGCTCGGTTCGTTCAGACGGATTCCGCCCATGGCGTTGAGATAGACGTCCTGTTGCGCGAGCGGAATCCCGCACCGCTTTTCGAGAACGGCGATCAGAAGCACGAGCTTGTTGAAATCCACGCCCAGCGGCATTCTGCGGGGAAGCCCGTATGCGGTCTTCGTCATCAACGTTTGCAGTTCGACCATCATGCAGCGGTTTCCCGTCTCGCTCGGCGTGACGACCGCGCCCGCGGCTTCTCCGCGGCTGTCCGACAGGAAGAGCGAGGAGTAGTCGGTAAGTCCGAAAATCCCCTCTCCCGTCATTTCAAATACGCCGACTTCCTGAACGGATCCGAATCGGTTTTTGACGGAGCGCAGAATTTTGAAATTCTCTTCGCGCTCGCCTTCAAAGTAGAGCACGGTATCCATGACGTGTTCGAGCACCTTCGGACCTGCGAGCGTACCCTCTTTGGTGACGTGACCGACGATGAAAAACGTGACGCCGCGCGATTTTGCGATGCGCATGAGTCGACTTGCGCATTCCCGTACCTGTCCGACGCTGCCTGCGGCGGACGAAAGCGCGTCGGTATAGACCGCCTGAATGGAATCGATCACGACGTATTCCGCGCCGAGGAACGCCTCTTCCGCCCGATCGACGCACGTTTCGTTGAGCAACAGCATGTCCGACGCGCCGAGATTGAGCCGTTCGCAACGGAGCTTGACCTGCGAACAGCTCTCTTCCGCCGAGAGGTAGAGGACTTTATGCCCTGCGGAGAGGTTGGCGGCGACCTGCGTTAAAAGCGTGGATTTTCCGATTCCCGGTTCCCCGCCGATGAGCACGAGAGATCCCCGCACGATCCCGCCGCCGAGCACGTTGTCGAATTCCGAAATCCCGCTCGAAACGCGTTCGTAGCGTTCGAAACGGACTTCCGAAAGGGGAACGGGCAAAGAAGAGGGCGCGCGCACCGCCGCCGATTTCGCGTTGACGGGCGGCGCGACCGTCTCTTCGATCAACGTGTTGAATTTTCCGCAGTCGGGACATTTTCCCAGCCATTTCGGGGAAGTATATCCGCATGCGTTGCATACAAATTGCGTCGTTGTTTTCGCCATCGTCACTCCTCCGCTCCGATCGGTCTTTTTGCGAGCGAAACCGTCGCGTAAACGGTGACGCCCTTGCCTTCTCCCACGTAGCCGAGTTTTTCGTTCGTTCCTGCGGCGACGCCGACCGCGTTCGTCGGGAGAGCGAGCGCGGCAGCCAGATTGCCCTTGATCTCTTCGATGAACGGAGAGAGCCTCGGTTTTTCCGCGAGCACGGAGACGCAGGCGTTGAGCGGCGCGTAGCCCTCCGCGCGGACGAGGCGCAGAACTTCCGCAAGCAATTTCATGCTGTCCGCGCCCGCAAAACGGTCGTCCGTATCGGGGAAATAATAACCGATGTCCCGCAATCCCGCGGCGGAGAGAAGGGCGTCCATGACCGCATGCGCGAGCACGTCTCCGTCGCTATGCGCGATCAGACCGCTCTCCGACGGAATCCGCACGCCCGCAAGCGTGATAAAAGATTGCGCTTTTCCGAACGCGTGGGTATCGACGCCGAAGCCCGTGCGGTCGAACGGACGGAAATCTTCGGGATAGGTCAGTTTTCTGTTGGCGCGGTCGCCCGTGAAGAGACGGGGCGGCGCGACGTAAGCCGCGTATACGGATCCGTCGTCGGTGAACCGTTCCGCCGTTCCGTCCGCGAACGCGCGCTCGTATGCCGAAAGCAAGTCGTCTTTATAGAACCCCTGCGGCGTCTGAACGGTAAAGACGGTGCGACGGGCGGGCGCGTCCGTCACCGTGCCGTTTTCCGCAAGCACGGTCGTGTCGGTGGCGGGCAGGGAGCAGACGCCGCTGCCGTACCGCCCCACGCTTTCGACGCAGTCGTCTATGATTTTCCGCGTTACGAACGGACGCGCCGCGTCGTGAACGAGTACGACGTCGCCTTTCGCGACTTCGAGCGCGCGGTAGACGCTCTCGCCGCGGAACGCGCCGCCGCGCACGGTGCGGGCGTTCGGGAAGGGAGAGAGCAGACGGACGATCGCGTTCTCGTCCTCTTCCCGACAGACGACGAGGATTTCGTCCGCCTTGGCGGAGAAAGCGGAGAGGGAATAGACGAGCACGGGAAGTCCGTTCAACTCGCGCAAAATTTTATTTTCGGAAAAGCCGGCGCGCTCGCCCTTTCCCGCGGCGCAGAGGACGGCGGTGATCACGGCAACACCTCGTAGAGCGACGCCGCTTCGTCCTTTTTGACGAACTCGCGGAGTTCGAGCACGCGGAAGCGGAGCGTTCCCGACGAAAAGAGCAGTTCCACGACGTCGCCGACCTTCACGCGGTAGGCGGGCTTGACCTCTTTCCCGTTGACGAGAATTTTATCCTCCTGCGCCGCCTCTTTCGCCACCGTTCTGCGTTTTAAGATGCGGGAAATTTTCAGAAATTTGTCGATTCTCATAAAAAAACTCCGTAAAGAAAAAAAATTTTCCGACCGGGCGCAAAAAGGATTGACATCTTTTCACGCGCGGGGTATAATAACATACTGTATCATTATGATTAAAATTGCCTTTCTGCCGCTCTTTGAAAGGAACGGGGCGGAAACGCGCTCTTCCATAGTTCTATTATAACGCGAAGGAACGCGAATGTAAAGGGCAGACGGAAAAATTTTTATCAAAACATTTCGATTTTTATCGATGAAAAGATATACTCGGTAGATCGCCAATGATAACAACGAAAAAAAGGAGTTAAATTGACGGATGAACTTACCAATTCAAAAGTACGGTAAAACCGAAAGAAGAAAGTTCGGCAGAATCAACGAAGTGATCGACATTCCCGATCTTGTAGAGATCCAGAAGGACAGCTATAAGATGTTCGTGGAAGAGGGCATTTCCGACATCTTCGAGGACTTTTCTCCCATTACCGATTTCAGCGACCACTTCGAACTCTACTTTCTCGATCACGAATTCGGCGCGAAACCCAAGTATGACGAAAAAGAGTGCCGCAACCGCGACGCGACGTACGCCCTTCCCCTGCGGGTAAAGGTGCGTCTCGTCAATAAGGTGAAGGACGAGGTCATCGATCAGGACGTCTTTATGGGCGACTTCCCGTTAATGACGGAGAACGGATCGTTCATCATCAACGGCGCGGAGCGCGTCATCGTCTCCCAGCTCGTCCGTTCGCCCGGCGTCAACAACGGGTCCGAAAAGGACAAGACCGGCAAAGAGATGTACGAGACGACGGTCATTCCCAACCGCGGCGCATGGCTGGAATTCAAACAGGATTCGCAGGGCGTGCTGTGGGTGAGCGTCGACAGAAAGCGCAAACTTCCCGCGACGGTGCTGTTGCGCGCGCTCGGCTACGGAAGCAACCGCGCGCTCGAAGAGCTCTTTGAAAACGATAAGATGATCGCGGCGACCATCGAAAGGGACACTACCCGTTCGGAATCGGACGGTCTGATCGAGCTGTATCGCCGTCTCCGTCCGGGCGAAGTGCCCACCGAGGACTCCGTCCGTCAGCATCTCAACAATCTCTTCTTCGATCCGCGCCGTTACGACGTGGTGAAGGTCGGAAGATACAAATTCAACAAAAAGCTCAATCTCGCGTACCGTCTCGCAGGTTGCCGCGTCGCCGACGACGTCGTCAATCCCGAAACGGGCGAAATCATGGCGAACAAAGGCGAGGTCGTGTCCGAAGAGAAGGCGCGCGAAATTCAGAACGCGGGCGTCAACGAGATCTTCGTGCTCGTCAACGATCCCGCGGAAGGAGAGATCCGTCATAAGATCATCGCGAACAACACGGTGGACTTCGCGGCGCTTTCCGATAAAGATCCGAAAGCGTTCGGACTTCTGAAAACCGTCTATTATCCCAATTTCCGCTTCTCCGAAAAGCTTGCCCGCGAATGCGAAACGCTCTCCGAAGAGGAAGTCGCGGAGAAATATCTGGACGAAATCAACGCGATCTATTATACGCGCGAAGTCGCGCCCGAAGAGGACGAAAAGCCCGAAGAAAAGAAGAGCCGCGAGCGCAGAAAAGAGAACCGCCTGAAATTCGTCAAGGCGAGCAAGCTCTTCCACGAATTGCTCAAACGCGACGCCGCCCGTGCAGACGGCGCGCCCCTTTCGGTCGACGCGCTCGAACGCAACGAATACGGAATCTCGCCCGCGGAAAAGAAGGCGATCAAACCGCTCGTCGAAAAACTCAATCATAAATGTATCACGGTAGACGATATCGTGGCGGCGGTCTCCACCAACCTCGATCTCTGCTACGGAATCGGCACGATCGACGAGATCGACCATCTGGGCAATCGTCGCGTGCGTTCGGTGGGCGAACTGTTGCAGAACCAGCTCCGCATCGGAATGTCCAGACTCGAACGCCTGATCAAAGAGCGCATGGCGACGCAGGATCCGATGGAAGTTACGCCTTCCGGACTCATCAACGTGCGCCCCATCTCCGCCGTGATCCGCGAATTTTTCGGGTCTTCCCAGCTCTCGCAGTTCATGGATCAGACCAACCCGATCGCGGAACTCACGCATAAACGGAAATTGTCCGCGCTCGGTCCGGGAGGACTGAACCGCGACCGCGCGACGTTTGAAGTCCGCGACGTTCACCACTCGCATTACGGCAGAATGTGCCCGATCGAGACGCCGGAAGGTCAGAACATCGGTCTCATTTCTTCGCTTGCGACCTTCTCCAAGGTCAACGAATTCGGATTCATCATGTCTCCCTACCGCAAGGTGGACAAGGAGACGGGAATCGTCACCGATCAGGTCGATTATCTGACCGCGGACGAAGAGGATAAATATATCGTCGCGCAGGCAAACGAGCCGCTCGACGAAGAGGGGCGGTTCGTCAACGAACGCGTCGGATGCCGTCACCGCGAGCTCATTACGGAGCTTCCGCGCGAGCGCATCGACTATATGGACGTCAGCCCGAAACAGCTCGTCTCGGTCGCGACGGCGCTCATTCCGTTCCTGGAAAACGACGATACCAACCGTGCGCTCATGGGCTCGAACATGCAGCGGCAGGCGGTTCCGCTTCTGAAAACGGAATCTTCCATCGTCGCGACGGGAATCGAGGCGGCGATCGCGCGCGATTCGGGCGTAATCGTGCGCGCGAAAGAGGCGGGCGTTGCGATCGGCGTTTCCTCCGACCTCATCAGAATCAAAGAGGACAGCGGTCTGATCGCCGAATATCCTCTGAAAAAATTCGAACGTTCCAATCAGGGTACCTGCCTGAACCAGCGCCCCATTATTTCCACGGGCGACAGAGTGGCGAAAGACGAGGTAATCGCGGACGGACCTTCCACCAACAACGGCGAGCTTGCGCTCGGTAAGAACATTCTCGTCGGGTTCATGGAGTGGGAAGGATATAACTACGAGGACGCGATTCTCATTTCCGAGAAGCTCGTGCAGAACGACGTGTTCACTTCCATTCACATCGAAGAGCACGAAACGGAAGCGCGCGACACCAAACTCGGCGAAGAGGAGATCACGCGCGACATTCCGAACGTGGGCGACGACGCGTTGAAGGATCTCGACGAGGACGGTATCGTCCGTATCGGCGCGGAAGTGCAGAGCGGGGATATTCTCGTCGGGAAAGTAACGCCCAAGGGCGAAGCGGAACTTACGCCCGAAGAGCGGCTGCTCCGCGCGATCTTCGGCGAGAAGTCGCGGGAAGTGCGCGACACGTCTTTGAGAGTGCCGCACGGCGAGGGCGGTATCGTCGTAGACGTCAAGATTTTCACGCGGGAGAATAAAGACGAACTGTCTCCCGGCGTCAATAAACTCGTGCGCGTCTATATCGCGCAGAAGCGTAAGATTCAGGTCGGCGATAAAATGGCGGGCCGCCACGGAAACAAGGGCGTCATTTCCCGCGTATTGCCGCAGAGCGATATGCCGTTCTTACCCGACGGAACTCCGTTGCAGATTCTGTTGAATCCGTTGGGCGTTCCTTCGCGTATGAATATCGGTCAGGTGCTCGAAGTGCACCTCGGCTACGTCTGCCGCCAGCTCGGCTGGAAGATCGCGACGCCCGTATTCGACGGCGCGACGGAGAAAGACATCGAAAAATTGTTCGAGGAGAACAATCTGTTCAATCCCGAAGGAAAGGCTGACGGAAAATTCCAGGTGTTCGACGGCAGAACGGGCGAACCGTTTGAAAACCGCGTCACGATCGGTATCATGTACATGATCAAGCTCATTCACTTGGTCGACGATAAAATCCACGCCCGTTCGATCGGTCCTTATTCCATCGTCACGCAACAGCCGCTCGGCGGCAAGGCGCAGTTCGGCGGACAGCGTTTCGGCGAAATGGAAGTCTGGGCGCTCGAAGCTTACGGCGCGGCGCACATTCTGCAAGAGATTCTTACCGTCAAGTCGGACGACATCGTGGGGCGCGTCAAGACGTACGAAAGCATTGTGAAAGGCAACAATATTTCCGAGCCGGGAATCCCCGAAGCGTTCAAAGTTTTGCTCAAAGAAATGCAGGCGCTCGCACTTGACGTCAAAGTGCTCACGGAGAACGACGAGGAACTGATCATTCGCGAATTCGAAGACGAGCCCGAGACGGAGACGCGCCGCAGCGACGGATCGGCGGACGGGGAAGAATTCGATTTCGGCGCCGAGGACGAAGCGGAGGACGAGGACGACGAGGAGCTCGGATCGATCTTCGACGAAGCGGGCGACGACGAGGAGTTCGTTTCGGAAGATCTGTTCGGGGATAAAGACCTCGAAGAGGACGACATGTCCGACGTTGACGAGGATTTCTCTTTCAAAGCGTTGTTCGACGACGAAGAGACAGACGACGAGGACAAGGACTAAGCGCAGAGGGAGGCAGAAAATATGTACGAATTAAACGATTTCAACTCGATTCAGATCAGCGTGGCATCTCCCGAAAAGATCAGAGAATGGTCGTACGGCGAAGTAACCAAGCCCGAAACGATCAACTACCGCACGCAGAAACCCGAGCGCGACGGTCTGTTCTGTGAAAAGATTTTCGGACCGACGAAGGATTGGGAATGTCATTGCGGGAAATATAAGAGAATCCGCTACAAGGGAATTATTTGCGAGAAGTGCGGCGTGGAAGTCACGCGCGCCAAAGTACGTCGGGAAAGAATGGGGCATATCGAGCTTGCGGCGCCCGTGTCGCATATCTGGTATTTCCGCGGAATCCCGTCCAAAATCGGTTTGCTTTTGGACATGGGTCCCAAGAATCTCGAACAAGTCATCTATTTCGCGGCATACGTCGTGCTCGATCCCGGCACGACGGGGTATGAATACAAACAGGTGATCACCGATAAGGATCTGCGCGAGACGGAAGAAAAGCTCGGCGATTCCTCCAAGACGGGACTGAAAGTCGGCATGGGCGCGGAGGCGATCCGCGAACTGTTGATGGCGGTCGATCTCGAACGCGAGAGCAAGGAAGCGCGGGAGATCATCGCCAACAATCCGAGCGGTCCCAAGCGCGCGAAAGCGATCAAGCGTCTGGAAATCGTGGAATCTTTCCGCAAGAGCGGAAACCGTCCCGAGTGGATGATTCTGACGGTACTGCCCGTCATTCCGCCCGATCTGCGCCCCATGTTGCAGTTGGACGGCGGCAGATTCGCGACTTCCGACCTGAACGATCTGTACCGTCGCGTCATCAACCGCAACAACCGTTTGAAGAGAATGATCGAACTCGGCGCGCCCGAGATGATCGTCAAGAACGAAAAGCGCATGTTGCAGGAGGCGGTAGACGCGCTGATCGATAACGGCAGAAGAGGAAAGCCGTTGAGCGGACCGAGCAACCGCGATCTGAAATCGCTCTCCGCGATGCTCCGCGGAAAGCAGGGGCGGTTCCGTCAGAACCTGCTCGGAAAGCGCGTCGACTATTCCGGTCGTTCGGTTATCGTTGTCGGACCCGATCTGAAAATCTATCAATGCGGACTTCCCAAGGAAATGGCGATCGAATTGTTCAAACCGTTCGTCATGAAAAAACTTGTGGAGACCAACCGTTGTCACAACATCAAGAGCGCAAAGCGTACGGTCGAAAAGGGAAAGGATTTCGTCTGGGACGTTCTCGAAGAGGTCATCAAAGAGCATCCCGTGCTCCTGAACCGTGCGCCGACGCTGCACCGTCTGTCCATTCAGGCGTTCGAGCCCGTGCTCATCGAGGGCAGAGCGATTAAAATTTCTCCCCTCGTCTGCGGACCGTTCAACGCCGACTTCGACGGCGACCAGATGGCGGTTCACCTTCCGCTCTCCGTGGAAGCGCAGGCGGAAGCGAGATTTTTGATGCTGTCCGCGAACAATATTCTGAAACTTGCGGACGGAAAATCGGTCATGAGTCCTACGCAGGATATGATTATCGGCGCGTACTATCTCACGATCGCGAGAAAGGAAGAGGGCAAAAAGTATAACGAACTCGGTCGTCCCGACGAGAACGGCGAGGAATATATCCCGCCCGTATTCTCCTCGTTCGACGAAGCGCTGATGAGTTATCAGCTCAAACACACGCATTGTCAGGACGAAATTTACGTCCGCCGCACGGTGGAACTTCCCGCAGGGAAATTCGATTCTCTGGAACTGCCCTATGAAAAGGTAATTTCCGAGGACGCGCCCGTTGCGAACAACGGATTGCGCGGAAGAGTGACGGTGACGAAGGACGAATCGGGGAAACTGTTCGTTACGGGGTTGTTAAAGACGACGGTCGGCAGAATCATCTACAACGACGACATGCCGCAGGATCTGAATTTCGTCAAGCGCGAAACGCCCGAAGATTATCTGAAACTCGAACTTTCCACGGAATTTATCGATTCCGTAAAGGGCTCCCGCGCGATCGGAAAGAAACATCTTTCCAAGATCGTCGAGGCTTGTTTCAAGACGGGCTACGCGCCCAAGGCGTCCGCCGTTCTGGACGCGATCAAGGAGCGCGGATACAAATATTCCACGCTCGCGGCGCTCACGACTTCGGTATTCGATATGAAGATTCCCGCAGAGAAAGAAGGAATCGTCAACGACGCGGAAGAGCAGGTCGCAAAAATCTCCAAGAAATTCTCGCGCGGTCTCCTCAAAGAGGAGGAACGCTATCATGCGGTTATCTCCGTCTGGGACGACGCGACGGATAAAGTGGCTTCGCTCCTGAAAAAGCAGGGCGCGGAAGACAAATTCAATCCCATCTGGATGATGGCGGATTCGGGCGCCCGCGGTTCGATCGACCAGATCAAGCAGCTTTCGGGCATGCGCGGACTCATGGTCAACCCTCAGGGTAAGAAGATCGAGGTTCCCGTCAAATCCTGTTTCCGTAACGGTCTGTCCGTTCTGGAATACTTTATTTCCTCGCACGGCGGTCGTAAAGGACTTGCGGATACGGCGTTGAAAACGGCGGACTCCGGCTATCTGACCAGACGTCTCGTGGACGTCTCGCAGGACGTCATTGTCCGCGAAGAGGACTGCTCGGCGGGCAAACGCCCCCGCGGCACCGTGGTCAACGCGATTTACGGCGCGAACGGCGAGCTCATCGAATCGCTGGAAGACAGATTGACGGGCAGATTCGCCGCCGAGGACGTAACGGACGAAGACGGAACGGTCATCACGCCTTGCAACGAGATGATTACGGAGAGCACGGCGAAAAAGATTGCAGCGATCGGAAAATACCGCGAAAACGGCGTCAATATCCGGAGCATCTTCACCTGCAACACCCGATACGGCGTCTGTGCGAAATGTTACGGCAAGAACATGGCGACCACGCTTCCGATCAAAGTGGGCGAGGCGGTCGGCGTCATTGCGGCGCAGTCCATCGGCGAACCCGGTACGCAGCTCACTATGAGAACGTTCCATACGGTCGGAATTTCTGCGACGGAAGACAGCACGCAAGATCTTCCCCGCGTCGAAGAATTGTTTGAAGCGAGAAAGCCCAAGGGCGTCGCGACGATCTGCGAAGTGCAGGGCACCGTTACGATCGACGACAGCAAGGGAACGAACCTCGTCATCGTCTCCGATCCGGATACGGGCGAAAAACTCAAAGAATACGATCTGCCGTTCAATGCGGAACTCAAAGTCCGGACGGGCGACAAAGTCAAACCCGGCGATCTGCTGAACGCAGGCTCCGTCAACCCGCAGGATATTATCCGCGTCAACGGCGTCAAGGGCGTTCAGGATTATATTCTCGAACAGGTACAGTCCGTATATCGCTCTCAGGGCGTCGACATCAACGACAAACACGTTGAGATCATCGTGCGTCAGATGCTGAGAAAGGTGCGCGTGGAGGACGCGGGCACGACGGAGATGTTGCCCGGAGAGCTCGTCGATATGTTCTATTTTGAAGAACAGAACGAAAAGACGATTATGGAGGGCGGCGTACCCGCTTCCGCAAAGCGCGTGTTGTTGGGAATCACCAAGGCGGCGCTCGCAACCGATTCGTTCCTGTCGGCGGCGTCCTTCCAGGAGACCTCGCGCGTACTCACCGAAGCTGCGATCCGCACCAAGCGCGATCCGCTCATCGGTCTGAAAGAGAACGTCATCATCGGCAAACTCATTCCCGCAGGTACGGGCATGAAGGATTATAAGAACGTCTCCGTACAGGTAAGCGGCGCATACCGCGACATCATGACGGAAGAAAAAACCGCCGAAGAATAACAAAGAAACGGTTTCGCCGTTGCGGGCGCGCGTAGCGCAGATCTTCGGGGAACTCGTAAGAAAACAGGATTTGAATTTTCAAATCCTGTTTTCGTTCTTCGCGGTTCGTCCGTTCCGAAAGACGCGCCTGAAAAGGTTCTTAAAGGAGATACCGCATAAATCCGCGAAAAGCAGAGAGAGAGGAAACGAAAACCGCTCGCGCCTGCAAAGCTCGGGCGGTACAAAATGAAGATTGAGCGCGCCTGAAAAGGTTCTCAAAGGCGATACCGCATAAATCCGCGAAAAGCAGAGAGAGGAAACGAAAACCGCTCGCGCCTGCAAAGCTCGCTTGGGCAGTAGAAATTGACGATCGAGCGCAAAAGGTTCGCTTGGGCAGTAGAAAACGAAAACCGCTCGAGTCTGCAAAGCTCGGGCGGTACAAAATGAAGATTGAGCGCGCCTGAAAAGGTTCGCTTGGTTCCGTATAACGCTCGTCTGCAAGTCGTCAAGCAAAGGAAAAATCAACAAGGAAATTCAGGAGATTAAAATGTTAGGAAATTTTACCTATTATAATCCGACGAAACTTTACTTCGGAACGCAATCGATGAACGGATTGAACGAGGAGCTTCCGAAATACGGAAAGAACGTACTGTTGGTGTACGGCGGAGGTTCGATAAAGAAGAACGGCGTTTACGAACGGATCATAAAAATTCTGCAATCGAACGGAAAAACGGTCTACGAGGACGGCGGCGTAATGCCCAATCCGACGACCGACAAACTGCGCGAGGGAATCGAGCGGGCGCGGGCGGCGCGCGTCGATCTGATTCTGGCGGTCGGCGGAGGCTCGGTGTGCGACTATGCGAAAGCGGTTTCCGTATCGGTGAATTGTGCGGACGATCCTTGGGAAAAATATTTTATACGATTTGAAGAGCCCGATTGCGCGATCGTACCCGTCGGATGCGTTCTGACGATGGTGGGAACGGGCAGCGAAATGAACGGGGGATCGGTGATTACCAATCGCGAACAGAACCTCAAAATCGGGCACGTTTTCGGAGCAGAGGCGTTTCCGAAGTTCTCCGTTCTCGATCCCGAAATCACGTTTACGATTCCGAAATATCAGATGGTGTCGGGGATCTACGATATCATGTCGCATATTCTCGAACAATATTTTTCGGGTACGGACGACAATACGAGCGATTACGTGATGGAGGGACTGTTGCGGTCGCTCATTCACAGCGCGGAGATCGCCGTGGAAAATCCCCGCGACTATGAAGCGAGAAGCAACTTGATGTGGATTGCGACGTGGGCGTTGAATACGTTCGTGGAAAAGGGAAAAACGACCGATTGGGAAGTCCACATGCTCGGACAGGCGGTTGCCGCATATACCGACGCGACGCACGGCATGACGCTCGCCGCCGTCTCGATGCCCTATTATCGTCGCGTTCTTCCTTACGGACTGAAAAAGTTTGCGCGCTACGCCGTAAACGTATGGAACGTCGATCCGAATGGCAAAACCGACGAACAGACGGCGAGGGAAGGGCTCGACCGCATGGAAGCGTGGATGAAAAAGATCGGGCTCGTCATGAATCTCACCGATCTCGGAGCGACGCCCGCAATGCTTGACGGAATCGTGAAGAGCACGTTCGTCATGGAGGGCGGTTATAAAGTTCTGACGACGGAAGAGATCCGAGAAATTCTCAGAGAGAGTTATTAAAAAAATGCGTTAAGGCTCGGCTGACGGCGACCGTTTCAAAAACTCCCGCATGATGCGGGAGTCTTTCCGCAACAGAACAAAGCGCGGAAAAACAGAGAAGCCGCGCCGTTCCGTATCAGAACAGGGCGCGGAAAAACAGAGAAAGCGATCCGTTTCCGGAACAGAGCAAGGCGCAGAAAAACAGAAAAGCCGCGCCGTTCCGAAAAAAATAAAAAAATTTTCAAAAATCGCCAACAAGTTTATCGCTTGCGCCGTTGGATCGGGTGAAAGGAAC
>CAMGEK010000009.1 GCA_946055105.1 uncultured Clostridia bacterium | reverse complement strand
GGATAAAGCGGACGCGAAACGCACGCTTTCGGCGCTTTCCGGAAGAACGCACGAAGTGTTTACGGGCGTATGTCTCGTCTGCGACGGTCGGGAGCGGACGGTGACCGTGACGACGCGGGTGCGGTTTTTCCGTCTGACGGACGATCTGATCGAACGGTACGCGGAGAGCGGGCTTCCGCTGGACAAGGCGGGGAGTTACGGGATTCAGGACGGTTATCCGCTTGTCGAACGGTTTGAGGGCAGTTATACGAACGTCGTAGGGCTTCCTTTGGAAGAGACGGCGGCGTTGTTAAAGGAAGAAGGACTATGTTGAGACTTGCAATCGACTTCGGCACTTCGGTGACGAAAATTTACAGAATCGGGAGCGGGATCGTGCTTGCGGAGGCGACGTGCGTGGCGGTCTCGAAGGACACGGGCGAAATCCGCGCGTTCGGGAACGAAGCGAAGCGGCTCTGGGGGCGCACCGCGGAGCAGACGACGGTGCGTTTTCCCGTCTTCGAAGGGGAGATCGCTTCGGAACCGCTTGCCGCCGCTCTGCTCGAATACTTTCTGAAAAAAATCGGCGCGACGGGCAGAACGGAAGCGCTCTTCTGTATCCCCTGCGGATTCAAGAGCGAATCGCGGGAAAAATACTACCGCATGGCGGAATCGGCGGGAATCGCGCGCGCGTATTTTGCCGAAACGCCCTTTTTAAGCGCGCTCGGACAGGACGTTCCGCTTTCCGAATTCAATCCCGTGTTCTGCATCGACGTCGGCGCGGGTTGCACGTCGATCGCCGCATTCTCGCTGGACGGCGTGATCGCGGGGCTTTCGATGAACGTCGGCGGGAACAATATGGACGTGCATATCATCGATCACGTTGCGGAGCAGTTCAACCTGAAAATCGGCTCGCAGATGAGCGAAAAACTGAAAAATACCGTCGCGAGTTTTATCGAATACGACAATCAGAGCGCCTATGCGGACGGGCGGGATCTGACGGACGGAAAGCCGCGGTCGATCAGCGTCTCTTCCTCGGACGTCGCTTTCCCCGTCGGCGTCTATACCGATAAAATTCTCGAATATGCGGAGCTCGTCCTGCGGAAATTGCCGGCGGAGGTCTCCGCGGCGATCTGCAAGAACGGCGTGTTCCTGTCGGGCGGCGTCTGTAAAATTCCCGGGATCGCCGACTATGTGGCGAAAAAACTCCAAATCGAAGCGCATCTCGCGGAAGAGCCGCAGATGGCGGTCGTTCTGGGCGGCGGCAGAGTGATCGGAAATCCCGCTCTGCTCCGTAAAATCGCCGTATAAAAGCGTAGAATGCGGACGCGTCCCTTTCGGAATCCCTTTGCATTGAGAAACGACAACGACGGCATAATCGTGTCCGAGGTGAAAACGGGAAAGCGATACCGTGTCCGCGATGAAAGAACGCGTCCGCGCGAGGCGAAGGCGCGGAGACGGACGAGAAAAAGCGGAAGATAACGCATGCGGAGCGGAACGGCGCGCTTTTGAAAGGGGACGATAGCGGGCGATTGAGGAAAACGCGGAGAATGCGCCCGCGTTTTTTCCGAGCGGCGGGAGGAGTGACGAAATGAACGTATATCTTGATTATGCGGCGACGACGCCGCTCGACGGCGCGGTGCTCGATTTGATGACGCCCGTTCTCAAAGAAAATTTCGGGAATCCCGATTCCCTGCACGCATACGGACGGCGGGCGGCATACGAAGTGACTTGCGCGCGCGACCGCGTCGCGAACGCGCTCGGCGTACAGCCGAACGAGGTCTACTTCACTTCGGGCGGCACGGAAGCGGATAATTGGGCGGTTCGCAAGCTCGGAAGCGGAACGGTATGCGCGTCCGCGATCGAGCATCATGCGGTACTCGCCGCGCAGGCGTTTCGGGGCGGAACGGTCGCTGCCTGCGGAGAGGACGGGATCGTGACGGCGGAGGCGGTCGAGCGGGCGCTTGACGACGAAACGGGATTGGTCGCGCTCATGGCGGTGAATAACGAGACGGGGTGCGTTCAGCCGATCCCGGAGGTCGCGGAATTGTTGAAACGACGCGGGATTCTGCTCTTTTCCGATTGCGTTCAGGCGGCGTGTACGCAGGATCTGCGCGCTTTGGCGCAGACGTGCGACGCGATTTCGCTCTCCGGTCACAAGATCTATGCGCCGAAGGGCGTGGGCGCGCTCGTCGTGAAGAAAGGAACAAAACTGTCGCCCCTGATTGCGGGCGGGGAACAGGAGCGCGGATTGCGCGGAGGGACGCTCAACGTCGCCGCGATCGTTGGGTTTTCGTATGCGCTCGAACGGGCGCAACGCGAGCGGGAAGCGTTCTGCGCGCATGCGGCGCGACTGCGCGATACGTTCGAGGGCGCGCTCTTTGCGGCGCTCGGCGACGGCGTGCGCGCGGACGGGGAGCGGCGCGCGCCGAATATTTCTCATCTGACGTTTACGGGCGCGGGGGAAACGCTGTTGAACAGGCTGGATCTGTGCGGCATAGCGGCTTCGGGCGGGGCGGCTTGTTCGGCGCACAGCGCGCTGCCTTCCCACGTGATACTCGCAATGGGCAGAACGGAGCGGGAGGCGCGGGACGGCGTGCGGTTTTCGTTCGGAAAGGATACGACGGAGGCGGAAGTCCTCTATGCGGCAAACCGGATTATAAAAATCGTCAAGGAGAATGAAACATGATCGTACACGTCGTTTGTTTCAAAATGAAGGAAGGCTGTTCGGCGGAGGAAGCGAAAGAAATGCTTCTTACGATGCGGGAAAAGGAGGAGACGGCGCTCTCGGTCGAGGTCGGCGTGGATTTTCTCCGTTCGCCCCGCTCCTACGATCTGATACTGCGCGTGGAATTAAAGGACAGAGAGGCGCTCGAACGGTATCAGACGGCGGGCTATCACGCGCATACCGTCAAACCGTATATGCACGGCGTGACGGTTACGGAACGTTCGGTCGCCGTCGATTACGAACTCTGAACCGCGCGGCTGTGGGCGAAGCGCTTGCGTATCTGAAACGGTTAAAAGCGAATATCACGGCGTAAAAAACCGATCTCTGAATCTTTTCGTTTTTCATTACCGCCTCCGCAAAACTTTTTGAAAAAATATTGACTTTTTTCTGTTTTTGTGGTATAGAATAATTGTGCGCGGGACGTTTCGGACGTAAACGGGAGAGGCGCTGCCACTTATCCGACACGCACACAATTTGAGGACTAATTCGTTAGTCCTCTTTTTCGCGTCTGCGCAAAGGGCGCGATTTTCGGGAGTTCAGGCATTTTTCGTCGCGCTCGTGGAATCGAGGCGCGCTTTTTTTTGCAAAAATACGCCGACTGCGGCGCGATTTTCCCTCTCCGAAAGAGATTCCGTGCAAATTCGACGGAATTTTTTCTTCTAAAAGCAAAGGTTATCTCATACACTATGGCATTGTACGAAATCAAAGAGGTGTCGATTATGAATGAAGAACTCGATTATGCCGAAATGCTTGAAATTCCCGTTGAGACGGTGACGGTCAAACGGAAAGAGAGGAAAAAACGGTCGGTAACGGAGCCCGATTTACAGGAACAGCTCGTCGAGCAGATCAACGACCGCATGGAGGAACCGGACGGCACGTTCGCCGAAAGCAAGCCGATCTATCGGGAGGACGTCCCGCGCGCGAAGGGGCGGAAAATTTCACGGATCGTGCTTTTGAGCGAATTCGTCGCGGTCTGCGCGCTCTGCGCGACCATCTTCCTGACGAATATTTTCCTGTCGGACAGCGCCATCAATACGTTCGTGCGCGGGCTGTTCCAAGGCGGTTCGAGTACCGCCGATACGCGCGTTTACGGCGATTTCAAACTCACTCCCGTCGTCAACGAGTACGTCGACGCGGAGATCGCGGTATCCGATACGGGCGTGATGTCGTTTACGGCGAAATGCAGCGTGTACGCGCCCTGCGAGGGTACCGTGTCCGCGGTGAACGGCAACAGCGAGACGGGATATACCGTCGAACTCAAACATTCCGATTCCTTTTCCACGATCGTGAGCGGGCTGGACGCAGTCTATGCCGCGGCGGGAGACGAAGTCAAGTCCAATCTTCCCGTAGGGTATTCGGACGGGGAAGGGGAAGTCCGCGTCATGTTCTATTCGAACGGAACGCTGTTGAACTGCTACACGGTGGACGGTGAAAACGCAATCTCTTGGAGCTGAACGTACGAAAGAGCGGGTGTTCCGCGTACACCCGCTCTTTTTGCTTTGCGGGATCGTAACCGCGTTCACGGGAGATTTGCCCGCGTTTCTGACGGCGACCGTCGCCGCGGTACAGCACGAATGCGCGCACGCGTTTGCGGCGCGGCGAATGGGATACCGTCTGGATCGGATCGTTCTGATGCCCTACGGCGCGGTCGTTTCGGGGGATATTTCGGGAATCACGCCCGCGCAGGAACTTGCGGTGTGTGCGGCGGGGCCGCTCGTCAATGCGGTCACCGCCCTTTTTTTTGTCGCGCTCTGGTGGCTGTATCCCGAAACCTATCCGTATACCGATACGGCGGCGTATATCTCGCTCTCGCTCGCGCTCGTCAATCTTCTGCCCGCCTACCCGCTCGACGGCGGTCGCGCGCTCCGCGTTCTGCTCCGTCCGCTCGGCGAGCGCCGCGCAAAAATCGCATGCGTCGCGCTGAGCGCGGCGATCGCGCTTGCCGTCATGGGATTTTTCGTCTATACCTGCGCGAGAGGGGAGCCGCAATGGAGCGCCGCGGCGTTTTCCGTCCTGCTCGCCGCGGGAATCGGGGGCGGCGGACGGTATGCGCGCGTAAAGTTTTCGCGCAAAAAGTCCTTCGAGCGCGGCGTGGAGGAACGGCGCGTCGCGCTGTCCGCGGACCGCACCGTGGGGTATGCCCTGCGCTTTCTCCGCGACGACCGCTATCTCGTGCTCGTCCTCTTCGACGGAGAGGAGTTTTTTGGCGAAGTGACGGAGGAAGAACTGTTGAAAGGGGTGGATTCGGGGGATTGGTCGCAAAGTTTGCGCAATCTTTGCCTGTAAATTTTGGAAAAGTACTTGAAAGATGAAAATTTCTATGGTAAAATAATGAAAGAATCGACTGCGCACGGACGGGCGATGGCGAAAAAGAATTGGAACGGGTACAACGAATGAAAAAAGAATGGTTTTTCGACCGCTTCTGCGGGGAGCGGATCGCCATCTGTGCGGAGGACGGAAAAATCGTCGACGTCGCATTGGAAAACGAATGGGAAAAGGACGTCGTGGGCAATATTTACAAAGGGAAAGTGGCGAACGTGCTTCCCGGCATGCAGGCGGCGTTTGTGAATTGCGGCCTTGAACGCAACTGTTATCTCCCGCTTCACGAGCTCGCCGCCAAAACGGCGAGTTACGACGGCGAGGGGAATCCCGGTCCCGTGCTCTCGTTGAAAGAGGGCGACGAAGTGCTCGTTCAGGTCGAACAGCCGCCGCGCGGAAACAAGGGCGCGAAAGTGACCGCCGCGCTCTCGATCGTGGGAAAGACGCTGATCTATCTTCCGCAGGCGGACTTTCTCGGCATCTCGCGGAAGATCACGGACGAGCCCTCCCGTACGCAGCTCCTCGAAGAAGCGGATAAACTGCGCGGCGCGGGAGAGGGGTTCATCGTGCGCACCGCCGCCGCGGGCGCGAGCAGACGTCGGCTCCGTCAGGAGGCGGAATATCTCAAACGCGTGTTCCGTTCCGTTCTGGAAGCGGCGCAGAACGCGCCCGTCGGCGCGATCGTCTATCGGGAATACGACCTGCCCGTGAAAATCATGCGGGACAGCTTCGGCGACGACGTGAACCGTATCTATGTGGGCGACAGGGAACTGTACGAAAAACTGTTGCCGTACATGCGCATGCGCTCCGACCTCAACGAGCGCAAACTCACGCTCTATACGGGCGAAAAGAGCCTGTTCACGGCGTTCGGTCTGAACGAGCAGATCTACGCGCTCGCGAGTACGCGCGCGGACGTCGGAAACGGCGCGTATCTGATCATCGACCGCACGGAAGCGATGACGGTGATCGACGTCAATACGGGCGGATTTACGGGAAATTCCCATTTGGAGCATACCGTGTTCGAGGTGAATCTGCTTGCGGCGCGCGAAATCGCGCGACAGGTGCGTCTGCGCAACATCGGCGGAATCGTCGCGGTGGATTTCATCGACATGACCGAGGAAGAACACCGTGCGGCGGTCTCTGCGGAGCTGGAAAGCGCGCTGTCGAACGATAAGGCGAAATGCCGCGTTCAGCCGATGAGCGACCTGTGCGTAACTCTCTTTACGAGAAAACGGACCAACCGCGATCTTTTGTCCTTTCTGCTCAAACCCTGCCCGCACTGCACGCGCGCGGGATTCGTGCTGTCGGACAAGTATATGGAGATGCGGATTCGCAGCGCGATTCTCGACTGCTTCTCCGAGGGCTACCGTGCGGCGATCGTCGAACTCAACCGCGGCTTGATGGAGACCATTCTCTCCGAGCGCGTGTTTCATGCCGAGTTGGAGACGGTCTGGAAGGAGCGCCGCATCTACATGATACCTCATTCCGGCTTTCACGAAGAGAAATTTACCGTCCGCGGAGACAATTCGGACGTGTTGACGTTACCGGACACCGCGCAGATCCTGTATTGATTCCATAAAAAACCCTCCCGACCGCTTTGAAGCGAACCCCGAAGTTCGGATAAAAATTCAATCAAATTGCTTGGTGATGAGTTCTGTATCGTACAGGGCTCATTCCTTTTCGTTCGAGCGGAAATTTCTCGCTCTGCGTCAGGGGAATCGGTCGGCGCGACGGAAAGGCGGTCAGGGGAATCGGTCGGCGCGACGGAGAGGCGGTCAGGGGAATCGGTCGGCGCGACGGAGAGGCGGTCAGGGAAAAGCGGTCGGCGCGACGGAGAGGCGGTCAGGGAAAAGCGGCGCGCGGGAGAAAAAACGACGGGGAACAACAATTCTTCTTGCATGAACAGGTTGCCAAAAGGGGAATAAAATGGTATAATGAAACGGAAAGAAAACAGAACGTCCGCTATGCGGACGTCGGAGGAATATGGCAACCGCTAAAATCAAAAATCTACTCAGAGAAAAGACGTCCGTCTCGCTTCGCTTGCCCGGATACGTCGGATACGCGGACTATTTTCTGCGCACTCCTGTTTCCGTTCTGCTGAAAAACGACTGGACGGAGAGCGTCTCGCTGAAAATCACGGTTTCGGACGAAAACGGACTCGTCGTGCCCTATGAAACGACGGCGGAAGTCCCTTTCGAGAGTTCGGTGGAACTCAATGCCGAGGCCTTGTTTTCCCCGCTTTTTCTGGCGGAGAACGACGGCTTGCGCGCCTGCGCGGTTACGGTAAAGGCGTTTGCGGACGGCACGGAAATTTGCAGCGACGAACAGACGGTCGTCGCGCTTCCCTTCGATTGGTGGAGCGGTCTGGAAGGCAACGCGGAGCGGCTTGCGGGCTTCGTGCGCCCGCGGCTTGCCGACTGCGCGCACGTTCTTTCGGACGCGGGACAGCGTCTGAAAAAATGGAAGATAGACGCCGAATATCTCGGCTATACGGGAACGGATAAAAACGCCGTTCGTCAGATCGCGGCGGCGATTTTCGCGGCGATTAAGCAATACGCAGTGGAAAAATCCTGCGAGACCGATCTTTCCTCGCCCGTTTCCGCCGCGCCGCAGGGCGCGATCCTCAAAGAGCGCAGAGCGAGCGCGCTCGAACTCGCCGTCTTTGCGGCGTCCTGTCTGGAAGCGGCGCGCCTGCACCCCGTGCTTGCCGTCGGGAAGAGCGCCGTCGGCGTGGGCGTCTGGCTGTACGACAGTTGTTTCCTCGAAAGCGTCACCGACGACGCGGAGATCGTGGGAAAATATATCTCCGAGGGAATCAACAATCTGAGCTTTTTCGACGCGGACGATCTGTTCGCTTCGCAGAACTTCGCATACACGCCGTCGGAAGGACATTTCGCGCGGAAACTGCGGGAAGGATATTTTGAATACTTCGTGGACGTGCGCCGCTGTCGGATCGGCAACGTCAAACCCCTCCCCGTCCGCGGCAAGGGCTTGCACGGGTATGAAATCGTGCGGGAAGAGGACATGTCGGACGAAAAGGCGCCCGCGCCTCTGCCCGTGTTCCGCAAACTCAATCTGGAAGGGAAACAGCCGAAGAACAAGCAGTGGGAACGGAGACTGCTCGATCTTTCGGCAAAAAACGCTCTGCTCAACTTTTCGGGAAAAAACGCGCTTCACCTCTGCGCGACGGACGGAGACCGCCTGTACGCGGCGTTGAGCGAAGGGCGGGAACTGCGGTTGCGCGCGCGGACGGGCGACGTCGCGGAGACGCCGTTCGGCGCGTCGGACGCGCTCGCCGCGATCAAAGAACTGCTCGCGATCGAAGAACGCCGCGGGTATCTGAGAACGTTTTCCGATTCCAAAACGCTGTCCGAGACCGCCGTTCGGCTCATTCGCAAGAACAGGGAGGCGGACGAAGAGACGGGCGCGAAGATCCTCTATCTCGCGTTCGGATTCCTGCGGTACGTCTCCAAAGAGGACGGACAGCCCAAATACGCGCCGCTCGTTCTCGTTCCTGCGGGGCTCAAACGCGCGAAGGGGAACGAGGAGTTTTCGTTACAGGCGACGGAAGGGGAATCCTTCGTCAATTCCACGTTGCTCGAATTTCTCAAACAGGAGTTCAACATCGACGTCCGCGGTTTGGGCGGCGACGTTTCCGCATTGAAATTTTCCGAGATCGCTGCGATGGTGCGCGCGGAGATCTCCTCCATGAAGGGTTGGGACGTTACGGACGACGTCTACTGTTCGGTCTTTTCGTTCCAACGCTATCTGATGTGGAACGATATTCGAAAGTCGTTCGGGGAGTTGAAAAAGAACGCGACCGTCTCGGCGCTTCTCAACAACAGGACGGAGATCAGGACGGAGGCGGGCGTCGAAGAGGACGAAGGGCTGCCGACGGACACGCTCCTTCCTCTGCCCGCGGACAGCTCGCAGTATTCCGCGATCTCGCTTTCGCGGACGGGCGCGAGTTTCGTCCTGCACGGTCCTCCCGGCACGGGCAAGAGCCAGACGATCACGAATATCATCGCGAACGCGCTCAACGACGGCAAGCGCGTGCTCTTCGTCGCGGAGAAAAAGGCTGCGCTCGACGTCGTGAAGAAGCGGCTGGACGCGATCGGGATCGGGGAGTTCTGCCTCGAACTGCACTCCAACAAAACGGATAAAGCGGACGTGGTGCGGCGCATGGAGAACACGCTCGCGCTGACGCGCGGCGACGAAGAGAACGGCTACGGCGAACGCGCGGAGGAGATCGTCGCGCTGCGCGACAAACTGCGCCGTCCCATGCTCGCTCTGCATAAAAAGCGCAGGCTGGGCATCTCCGTCTATCAGGCGATTCTCTATTATCTGCGCAACAAAAACGCGCCCGATATCCTCGATATCGAAAGTTCGTTTTACGATTCTCTGACGGAGAAGAAACTCGCGGACTGTAAAAACATGATTCTGTCGGCGGCGGCTGCGGCGAAAGAGTGCGGCGGCGTGTTCAACTCTCCGTTTGAGAACGTCAATCTGACCGAATACACGCAGGTCGCGCGGGATACGCTCTATTGTTCCTGCGAGGTGATGATCACGGAGATCAGACACCTCAAATCCTACCTCGCGCTGTTGCTGGAATTTTACCGTCAGAAGGTGAGTACGCTCACGCAGAAGAAGCTGAACGCGCTCTATGAGATCGCGCGCGATCTCGCGTCGGGCAAGTACGATAAATATTTCGCGCGGGCGGACGAGGGCGAATTTTTCCTGTTCTACAACGCGAACAGAAGGCTGGACGACTGTCTCGCGTACTATAACAAGTATTTCAAAACGCTCGTCGATCCGGGGCGCGACGCGGAGGGATTGAAGGCGTATTGCGAAGAAGGAGGAGACTACCGTCTCAATCGCGCCGCTTCGGCAGTCGCGAAAAAACTTTCCCGCGCGGCGATCGGAAAGATCGAAGAGGAGGACGTTCCGAAATATTTACAGACGCTGTCGGAAATTTACGACGCGATGGACAGAATCCGGAAGAATACCCCGCTCTCGTCCAATTTTACCGATCGGGGCGGGAATATCGTGTTCAGGCGCAGGAGCGAATTTCTCGCCGATCTGTACCGTCTGCACGAAACGGGAGCGACGGTGTTTCTGGAATACAATCCCGACGCGTTCAACGGCATGTGCGTGCGCGCGTCGAACGGGTACACCGCGCCCGTGCTCGACGGCTATGTGAAAGCCTACGAGAGTTTCTCCAACGCGCAGGAACATTTTCTTTCCGTGACGAAGGCGAATCGGGAAAAAATCCGCGAAGAGGACGTGCTCGATTACTATTCCGCCAAAGCGAGCGCGCTCATCGACAATATCGATATGCTCTCTAATTGGTGCATGTACAAAAAGACTTCGGAGGAGATGGCGAAAGCGGGGCTTACGTTCATCTCGGAGGCGCTCGAAAGCGGCAGACTGCGCGGAGAAAACATTCTCTCCGGGTTTGAAAAGAACGTCTATCGGAACTTTCTCGAAATCAACATTCCCGCCGATCCGTATCTGTCGACGGTGACCGTCGGAACGCTCGAAGACGCGATCGAAAAATTCCGTCTGGCATGGGAGGATTTTTCGCGCATGACGCGGGAGCGGATTCGCAACAAACTCATCTCCGAGCTACCCTCGCAGGAGGGGGAGAGCGCGCTCGCCGTAGAGCTTGCGGCGTTCACCCGCCTTGCGAAGAGCAATCTCCGCGGCACGGGGCTTCGGGGGCTCTTTGAGGAAATTCCCACGCTGCTCGGCAAGGTCGCGCCCTGTATGCTCATGAGCCCCATTACGGTTGCGCAGTATCTCAAACCCGTCGCGAACGGGTTCGATCTCGTCATCTTCGACGAGGCGTCGCAGATGACCACTGCGGAGGCGGTCGGCTCGATCGCCCGCGCGAAAGCGGCGATCATCGTCGGCGATCCCAAACAGCTCCCCCCGACCTCCTTCTTCCACAGCGCGTACGTGGACGAGGAAAATCTGGAAAACGAGGATCTGGAAAGCATTCTCGACGACTGTCTCGCGCTGGGACTTCCGGAACGGCATCTGCGGTGGCATTACCGGAGCAAGCACGAATCGCTCATCGCCTTTTCCAATATCATGTACTACGACAATAAGCTGTGCACGTTCCCTTCGCCCGACGCGTTGGAGAGCAAGGTCAGGCTGATTCCCGTCGACGGAACGTACGACAGAGGGTTCACCAAGCGCAACCGCAAAGAGTCGGAAGCGCTCGTCGCGGAAGTGGTGCGTCGGCTCTCCGATCCCGTTCTTTCGCGGTCGAGCATGGGGATCGTCACGTTTTCAAGCGCGCAGATGGAGGATATAGACCGTCTGCTCGCCAAGGAGATCGCGGCGCATAAGCTCGAAAGCGCGGCTTACGAACGCGAGGAGCCGCTATTCGTCAAAAATCTCGAAAACATACAGGGCGACGAGCGGGACGTGATTCTGTTCTCCGTCTGTTACGGACCGGACAGAATGGGGCGGGTGTCGCTCAATTTCGGTCCGCTCAACCAATCGGGCGGCTGGCGGCGGCTAAACGTCGCCGTTTCGCGCGCGCGGGAGGAGATGCTCGTCTTTTCCGGCATGACTTCCGCCATGATCGATATGTCCAAGACCTCTTCCAAGGGCGTGGCGGGAATGAAAGCCTTCCTCGAATTCGCGGAGAAGGGGCGCACGACGCTCGCCGTCAATTCTGCGAACGTCAAGGGCGGCGCGGGGATCGGAAAGTATATCGCCGCCGAGCTCACCGCCTGCGGGTACGATTGCCGTTGCGACGTCGGCGCGTCCGACTTTAAGGTGGACGTCGCGGTCGTCGATCCCAAGAACAAGCACCGTTTCATTCTTGCCGTCGTGTGCGACGGAAACGACAAGTTCTCCGTAAAAGACCGCAACGTCTTGCAGATTCAGACGCTCAAACGCGGAAATTGGAACGTCATGCGCGTGTACAGCGTGAACTATTACAACAATCCGAAACGCGAAATCAAGCGGATCAAAGACATGCTCGACAGATTGACGGGCGCGGATAAAAAAGTCGGCGTCTGGCTTTCCAAATACAAGAAACCCTACCGTTCGGTCAAGGACGAGAGCGCTACGGAGAGCGCCGCGTTCGTCACCTGCGGGGAAAACGACGCGGCGATCATGGCGCGGCTGAAAGCGTTGGTGGCGACGGAAGAGCCTATTTCCCGCGCCTTTCTCAAAAAGAGATGCCTTACGACGTTCGGAATCGCCAAGAGCGGCGCAAAGGTAGAGAGTCGGCTCGATTCGCTCATCGACGCATGCGCGTTCCGCCGCGAGCGCGTGCTCGGAACGGACTATTATTATAAAAACGACCGCGCGATCGCGTCCGACAGGTTCCGCACGGAAAACGCGCCCGCGCTGCGAAAGACGGAAGAGGATTTCACGCCGTTTGAGATTATCGCGTTCGTCAAGGCGGCGCTCGAAGATCGAGTTGCGCTGTATATGGACGAAGTGATGGTATTGTTCTGCAATCTGATGCACGTCGTTCGACCGGGAGAACGGTTCGCGGCGTACGTTCGGGACTGCGTGCGTCTGGGGGAGGAAAAGGGGATGTTCGTGCGCTCGGTGTCCGACCGGATTTCGCTCGCCTGATGATGACGGGCGCAGGGGCGAGACTGAATTTCAGACCGTTTGTGTTCGCAGCGATTGCCGTCGCCGCGGGCGTCGCCACGTTCTTCCAATGGAAATTGGAATCGTTTTCAGCCCGCTATGCGCTCTTTTTTGCCCTGATCGGAGTTTGTTTTCTCCGCCGTAGTGCGTCTTTCAGACGGATTGCGGCGGTTTTTCTTTGTTTCGTATTCTTCTGCACGCTCGGCGCGCTTTGCGCATATTCTGCTACGGAGCGGTATCTTTCGGGCGCGGCGGCGGGAGAGTACGAGATGACGGGTACGGTGCGGTCGGTCGTGCGCGAACACGGGTACGAAAAGCTCGTCGTCGGCGATCTCACCGTAGACGGGGAACGGACGGGCGGAAACGCCTATGCGGTCGTCTCCTCCGAGGAGATCGAAACGGGCGACGTCCTTACCATGACCGCCGTTCTCGTCCGCTACGACTTGCCCGAAACTGCGGACGGAAAGGATTGTTACGCCTTCGTTTCGGACGTCCGATACCGCCTGACGGTCAAAGATTACGCGGTGACGGGAAAGCGCGGCGTGTTCCTCCGACTGAACGCGGCGCTGTACCGGACCCTGACCGAACACATGACGACGGACGAGGCGAACGTCTCGTTCGCGCTTCTGACGGGCAATGGAGGCGCTCTGGACGACGGCTTTTCGGACGCGGTGCGAAAAGGCGGAATCGCGCATATCTTCGCCGTCTCGGGGTTACATATCGGGATTCTGTTCGGCGCGGCGTATCTGCTCTTCCGTCCGATCGGGAAATACCGTATCGTCCCCGCCCTGACGCTGGCGACTGCATACGTCGCGTTCTGCGGATTTACCGTCTCTTCCGTCCGCGCGGCGGTCATGTGCGCCGTCGCGGGCTTGAACGACGCGCTCGGCAGAAAGAAAGATCTCGCCGAGGCGACGGGGTTTGCGGCGACGGCGGTGCTTCTCGTTTCGTCGAAGCAATGGCTCTCCATCGGATTCCGTCTTTCCTTCGGGGCATGTCTGGGGCTTGCGCTGTTCTATCCGTCCCTGTCCCGTCTGTTTCGAAGGTTGCCGAAGGTCGGAGGGTATCTTTCCGCCAACGTTTCCGTGCAGTTGTTCACCTTTCCCGTTCTCGTTGAGGCGTTCGGATATTGGTCCGTCTGGGGCACGGTTTTGAATTTCTTTCTCATTCCGCTCCTGCCCGTCCTCTTCCTCGGACTCGTCGTCTGCGCCGCGCTCGCGCTCGTCCTGCCCGCCGCCGCGGCGTTCTTTCTCGCGCTCCCCGCGGGAATGATCTCCGCGCTCGTCTATCTGTTTTCCGTCGCGGATCTGTCCTGCGTCCTGACGGGATTTTCGCTCGGCGCGGGCGCGGGAGTATGGTATTTTGCGTGCGTGGCGTTGTCGGGACGGTTCCGTCTGAACGGGAAAGCGAGGGCGGTGGCTGCGGGTGCGTTCGCGCTTCTGTTCGCGTTCTTCGTGATCGCGGAGAACGCCGTGTTTGCAGGCTGTAAAATCGTCGCTTCCGATCGGAACGGAGGGAACGTCGCGCTCATACGCACGCCCGACAGGGCGGTCCTCGTGATCGACGATCGGGTCGGACTGTCCGACTGTCGCGAGTTTCTTTCTCATACCTACGGCGGGAGGCTGGACGCGGTGCTCGTATTGGGAGAGGACGAAGCGCGCGCGATCTCCGTCGCCGCCTTTCTCGGCGCGGAAGAGGTCAGAGCGTGCGACGGAACGGAGACGGGATTGCGCGAAACGCGCGTGCTGTTCGGGGAAAGGTTTGCTTACGGAGAATTGCAGTTCCGTTACGAGGGTCGTTCGCGGCTCGTTCTGATCGCGCAATCGTGCTCGGCGGAGTTTTCGTTCGGAGAAATCGCGGCGACGGGCGCGGATTTGTCCTTCGAGGGCGGCGCGGACTTGATTTTTTATCTGAGAGATGGTATAATCAAATCGCTATGAAGTTCATCGATTTTCAAAAGAGCATGAAAGAGGGCGCGCCCGTCGCGCCCGTCTATCTGATCGAGGGCGAGGAGACGTACTTCCGCGAACGCGCGGTCGAGGCGATCCGCAACGCCTGCGTCGTCAATCCCGAACTGAACGATCTGCGCGCGGAGGGGGAGACGTTAAAGGGGGATCGGCTGGTCTCTTTTCGGGACGGATTGTACGCGCTTCCCTTTCTCGGCGAAAAGCGCATGGCGCGCGCTTACGGGTTTTATCCGACGGAGCGCGAATACGAAAGCGTGCTCAAAGGGTATTTTGAAAATCCGTGTCCCTCCACCGTGTTTCTGATCGTCAACGCGGAGCGCAAGGCGGGCGCGGTCGATCTGCGCAGAAAGAGCGGCGTAACGTACGTGGACTGTTCGCGCGAGAGCGAAGAGACGCTGTGCAAATGGCTGTACGGGAACCTGCGCCGCGCGGGCTTGCAGGCGGACGGGGAAGCGGTGCAGACGATGGTGCGCTACTGTTCTTCGGACGCGGCGCGCATGAAACGGGAGATCGAAAAACTCGCGCTCCTGCTCGGCGAGGGGGGCAAGGTCACGCGCGCGACGGTGGAGGAGCACGTCGCCAAGGACGTGGAATATAAAATTTACGAGCTGACGCAGGCGGCTTCCCGACGGTCTTTTACCGTTTTTAACGAAATTCTGTCCGATCTTCTGCGGCGCGGATTCGATGAAAACGCCGCGCTCGCCGCGCTCGCTTCGCACTATCGGACGCTGTACGAGGTCGGGACCATGACGGGAACGGACGCGGAGACGGCAAAGGCGCTGGGCGTGAAGCCTTACGCGGTACAGAAAAACCGCGAAGCGGCGCAACGCCTCGGCAGGGAAAAGACGAAAGAATACTATCTCGCGCTCTATGAGCTCTCCTGCGGCGTAAAAGGCGGGTTATACGCCAAAGAGGGGGCTCTTTCGGCGGCGATTGCGAAAATATTTTTTTCCTGACGCAAAATAAGAGAGGAAAACGCTTTCTTTTTTTGTCGTCGAAAGTTATAATAAAAGGGATACACGGAGAAGAGACTATGCGCACATTATCCGAAATAGGACGTTCGATCGCAGAGGTATTTACCCGATTCAGTTGGATTTACGCCGTCGAGGGAGTCCTCGCGTTTTTATTGATTTATTACGTTCTGAAACTGCTGTACGAAAACAACGCGAAGCGGCTGATTCCCGTCTACGCGCTGTTGCTCGTCGCCGTCTCCGTCGTCGGGCTCTTTTCCGATCTGCCGAACGCGGGAACCGTGTACCTGTTTACGATTCTGATTCTGTCGCTGTTTTTCCTGCTTCTGTTTGCGGTGGAAATCAAACGCGGGATCTGGAAGTCGTCGAGCAAGAGCACGGCGAGCGCGGCGGCGACCGAACGCCACGCGCCCAAAACGCAGCTCGTCGTTCACGCGGAGGAATGTATCAGCGGCATCGTGAAAGCCGTTCAGAACTTATCGAAAAACGACGTCGGCGCGCTGATCGTGCTTTCAAACGGGAACGTGCCGAAAGAGATCCTCGAAAGCGGCGTTTCGTTGAACGCGAACATTTCCAGCCAGCTCATCGAAGGGATCTTTATCCCCAAAGCGCCCCTGCACGACGGCGCGATGGTGATTTACGGCGATAAAATTCAGGCGGCGGGTTGTTTCCTGCCGCTGACGCAGAAGGAATACCCGAAAGAGCTCGGAACCCGTCACCGCGCGGGAATCGGCGTGACGGAGGTCGCGGACGTGGCTACGATTATCGTCTCCGAAGAGACGGGCATCGTATCCGTCGTCAAGCGCGGAAACATCACGCGCTACGTCGATTCGGACGGTTTACGCAGTTTCCTGCGCGATTATTATTGGAAGGAATTCAACGCGGGAGGTAAAAGAGTATGAAATTTCTTGAAACGTTGAAAAAGACGTTTACGCGCTATATCCCCCTGAAATTATTCGCCGTCCTGCTCGCCGCGGCGGTCGTGATCGTTCTGAACAGCATCTTATGAAAACTTGTCTCCGCATTCCCAGAATCCTGCTGCCCGTGAAAGACAGCGTATATTGGCCCGTGATCGCGTGCGATCAGTTTACGTCCGATCGGGAGTATTGGCGGCGCGTCGGGCGCGCGGTCGGCTCTCGTCCCTCTACGCTCCGTTTCATTCTGCCCGAGGCGTATCTCGGCGAGGAAGACGAAGAGCGGATCAAAGAAATTCACGAGAATATGTGCGAAGCGATGATCGACGGCTGGATGTACAAGCTCGACCGCGGGTTCGTGCTGACGGAGCGGACGACGCAGTCGGGAACGCGCCGCGGGATCGTGGCGGCGATCGATCTCGAAGCGTACACTTACGGCGCGGGGGAGAGCTCGCCCGTGCGCTCTTCGGAGGCGGTCGTTCCGTCGCGGTTGCCCGCGCGAGTCGCGGTCAGACGGGGCGCGACGTTGGAATTCCCGCACGCTCTGTTATTCTATTCGGATAAAAAGAACAAGGTCATGCGCATGCTCGAATATGAAGATCTCGAACAGCTCTACGACGTGGAGCTCATGGAGGGCGGCGGAAGGCTGACGGGGTACTTCATTCCGGAAGATCTCGCGGCGGACGTCGCGGCGGCGCTGCAAACGCGCGGCGAACCTTCTTTCGTCGTCGCGGACGGCAACCATTCGGTGGCGGCGGCGAAGGCGTATTGGGAGGAACTGAAAGAGGGGCTCTCCGAACGGGAACGCCGCACGCACCCTGCGCGGTTCGCGCTCGTCGAACTCGTCAATCTCTACGACGATGCGGTCGTCTTTCATCCCATTCACCGATTGGTAACGGAGACGGACGCGGAGGCGTTCTGCGATTATTTTTCCTCCGCAGTACCCTGTCGTCGGGAGGGGAACGTGCTCTATCCGCGGCTTTCGGGCGGCGCGGAGGCGGTTGCAAAGACGGACGAACTCATTGAAAAGTTTCTGCGGAGCAACGTCGGGAAGGTGGACTACGTTCACGGAGAGCGGGAGCTGACCGAATACGCGGCGCGGGAGAACTGCGCGGGCGTGGCGTTGGCGCCCATGGAGAAAGAGGACTTTTTCGCGCAGCTCAAAGGCGGGAAAAATTTCCCGAAAAAGACCTTTTCGATCGGAGAGGCAAGAGAAAAACGGTATTACATGGAGGGCAGAGAAATCAGCTATGATTAAAGTTTGTAAATTCGGCGGAACGTCCATGGCGGACGGCACCATGATGAAGAGAGTCGCTTCCATCATTCACAGCGACGACGCGCGCAGATATGTGGTCGTTTCCGCGCCTGGCAAGCGGTACGGCGGCGACGTCAAAATCACCGACCTGCTTTACCGCTGTTACGACAGCGTAAAGGAAAACGGAACGTGCGGCGAAGCGTTTGAAAAAATCAAAGAGCGGTTCCGCGGCATCGTTGCGGAACTCGGACTTTCCTTCGATATCGAGAGCGTGTTGGAAGAGACCGCGCGCGAGATCGAAGCGGAAAAGAGCGCGGATTTTACCGCATCGCGCGGAGAATATCTTTCGGCGCGCGTCATGGCGGCGTTGCTCGGATTCGACTTTATCGACGCGCGCGACGTGGTGAAATTCCGTCCCGACGGACAGCTGGACGACGAGCGGACGTTTTATCTGACGGCGGCGGCGTTGAAGGGCAAGCGGTACGCCGTAGTTTCTGGATTTTACGGAGAAGACGCAGACGGGCGGGTAAAGACCTTTTCCCGCGGCGGGAGCGACGTATCGGGCGCGATCGTGGCGCGCGCCGTCATGGCGGATCTCTACGAGAATTGGACGGACGTGAGCGGCTTCCTTGCCTGCGATCCGCGGATCGTGGACAACCCCGAACGCATCGCTTCCATGTCCTATAAGGAACTGCGCGAGTTGTCTTATATGGGCGCGAACGTATTGCACAGCGAATCGATCTTCCCCGTCCGCGCGGCGAATATTCCCATCTGCATCAAGAACACCTTCCGTCCGACGGACGAGGGGACGATGATTCTGCCCATCAGCAAGTACAATTATACGGGAAAAATCGTCACGGGAATCGCAGGGAAGAAGAACTTTACGGTCATTTTCATTGAAAAATCTCTGATGAACGCGGAGATCGGATTTGCGCGAAAGGTGCTCTCCGTTCTGGAAAAATATCACGTTTCGTTTGAACATATGCCGTCGGGAATCGACACCATGTCCTTTGTTATCGACAGCGAAGAGCTCAAAAACGGCGTGAAAGAGCAGCTGATGGAGGAGATCCGCAGAGAGGTTTCGCCCGATAATCTGCACGCCTTCGACGACGTCGCGCTCATTGCGACCGTGGGGCACGGCATGAGCAAGAACGTCGGTACGAGCGCGAAACTGTTCGACGCGATCGCCCGCGCGGGGATCAACGTGCGCATGATCGATCAGGGCTCTTCGGAACTGAACATTATCGTCGGCGTGGATAACGAAAACTGCGAACGCGCGATTCGTGCTATTTACGAAGAATTTTTCAAAAAAGACGCGTCGTTCGGACTTTGAACGTTTGCGGGCGCGCCGCACGATCGGCGGTTCGGAACATTAGAAGTCGTTCGGGCGCGGGAAGGATAAAACTTTTTTTGCGCGACAGTTCGAGCGACGGAACGAAAGAATCAGATCGGATACGAGAAAGAAACCGCCTCCGCAACGGAAAGTTGCGGAGGCGGTTTGATCTCCCCGAGGGGCTCTATCCCGTCTCTTGCGTTACGTGCCGAACCGAAAATATTCGTGCGACGGAACATGAAAGCCGAGCAAAACAAAACAAGCGCTGACGTAAATCAGCGCTTGTTTGAACGCTTCGGGTGTACGCCGAACCCACCATATCGAAACGGACACAGACGATTTTTTGTCTCTCGAAGCTCATACATCGTATACGTAATTTTGAGAGAACAGTCAACGTTTTTTTCAAAAAAACATAAAGAATGCTTCGCCGTCCGTTCCATGACGCCTTATAACGTTTCCCGCCCGCAACGGAAAGTTGCGGGCGGGAAAAACGATGGATCAAAAAGAAAATCCGAAAACCGTTCTTTCAGACGCGGGCAATATGAGAATCGCCGTACGGTACGCCGAAACGAAGCGCGCGGTTATTCGCCGTCATGTTCGTGCGCGCAACCGATCTTTTTGAAAACGCTCTCGTCGTAGGGCAGATTGTTGCGCGTATAATAGTCGAGAATCGCGGACTTGATCGCTTCTTCCGCGAGTACGGAACAATGAATTTTATGTGCGGGCAGTCCGTCGAGCGCTTCCACTACCGCCTTATTGGTGAGCGAGAGCGCTTCCGTCAGCGGATGCCCCTTGATCATTTCCGTCGCCATGGAGCTGGAAGCGATCGCGCTGCCGCAACCGAACGTCTCGAACTTCGCGTCCGTCACGATTCCGTCCTTTACTTTGATATAAATTTTCATGATGTCGCCGCATTTCGCGTTGCCGACTTCTCCCACGCCGTCCGCGTCCTCGATGACGCCCACGTTGCGCGGATTTTTGAAATGGTCCATGACCTTTTCGCTATATAAAGCCATACCGACCTCCTTATAAAACGTAATTGCGTTTTCCGCTTTGCAGATCCCGCCACACGGGGGACATGTCGCGCAGATACTGCACGACGCGCGGAATTTCTTTCAGCATATAGTCGATTTCCTCTTGCGTGTTGTCCGCGGAAAGCGTCAATCGCAGAGAGCCGTGCGCGACTTCGTGCGGGCGTCCGATGGCGAGCAGAACGTGGCTCGGATCGAGCGAGCCGGACGTGCACGCGGAACCGGAGCTTGCGCGGATTCCCGCTTCGTCCAGAAGCAATAACAGCGATTCGCCTTCGATGCCTTCAAAACAGAAGCTCACGTTTCCGGAGAGGCGGGATTTCTCGTCTCCGTTGAGCGCGCAATGGGGAACGGCTTTCAGGCCTGCGATGAGCTTGTCGCGCATTGCGCGAATTTTCGCGTCCGCTTCCGTCATTTCCGCGACGGACAGTTCGAGCGCAGTCGTCATTGCGACGATCGCGGGCAGGTTTTCCGTCCCTGCGCGCCGACCGCGCTCCTGCGCGCCGCCTTCGATCAGCGGACGGACGGGGAGTTTGGAAACGAGCGCGCCCACGCCGCGCGGACCGCCGAATTTATGCGCGGAAAGAGACAGCATGTCCGCGTTGAGTGCGTTCACGTCGACGGGAACGTGTCCGACCGCCTGCACCGCGTCCGTATGGAAAGGAATTTTCTTTTCGCGGCAGACCGCGCCGATCTCCGCAACGGGTTGAATGGTGCCGATTTCGTTGTTGGCGAACATGACGGTGACGAGACAGGTATCGTCGCGGACGGCGTTGCGCACCTGTTCCGCACGCACGATTCCGCGTTCGCCGACGGGCAACAGCGTGATTTCAAACCCGCGCTCTTTCAGTCTGTCTAAAACGTGCAGTACGGCATGGTGTTCAAACGCCGTAGAGACGATATGTTTTTTGCCCTTTTTTTCGCCTGCGATCGCGGCGGCGACGATCGCCTGATTGTCCGCTTCGCTTCCGCCCGAGGTAAAGATAATCTCCCGCGGACTGCAACCCAACAGCTCCGCCGTCTTGGCGCGACAACGGGAAAGCTCCTCCGCGGCGCGCTGTCCGTCCGAATGAAGACTGGACGGATTTCCGAAATATTTTTCCGCCGTTTCGGCGTACGTTCTCAGCGCGGCGGGGCGCATCTTCGCCGTCGCCGCGTTATCCGCATAGACGTTCATGTTTTTCTCCTGATTTCCTACTGTTCCAATAGGCATATAGAAGTATATCACGCGCGGCGTGATTTGTCAACGGATTCCCGTAAGAAAGTGAAAGAATCCTTTTCTTCGTGCAAAAACTTTCCCGCCGTCTTTTCCTGCGCGCATTGTAAGGGAAGAAAGTCGTCGTTTTACCGTATGATAGAAATAAAACGGCGAGCGCGGAAAGATCTGCGCTATTTGCGCGGGAATGCGTGCGGGAGTACCGCTCGTTGCGGGAGAAGTTCCGTTCCGTGGGCAATGGCGAAAGTTCTCTGCGGTTTATCGCGCGGGAATGCGGGAAAACTGCGTTTGTCTTTCCGATTCTCGCTGCGCGATAGTTCCGCGTGCGATAGTTCCGCTCCGCGAGAGAGGCGTTGCGCAGTCATGCGTGCGGGAGTACCGCTCGTTGCACGACAAAGCGTAGAGAAATTCCGTTCCGTGGGTAATGGCGAAAGTTCTCTGCGTTTTATCGCGCGGGAATACGGGAAATCCGCGTTTGTCTTTCCGATTTCGCTGCGCGATAGTTTCGCTCCGCGAGAGAGGCGTTGCGCAGTCATGCGTGCGGGAGTACCGCTCGTTGCATGATAAAGCGTAGAGAAGTTCCGTTCCGTGGGCAATGGCGAAAGTTCTCTGCGCTATTTGCGCGGGAATGCGGGGAATCTGCGGTTATCTTTCCGATTCTCGCTGCGCGATAGTTCCGCTCCGAGAGAGGCGTTGCGCAGTCATGCGCGCGGGAGTACCGCTCGTTGCGGGAGAAGTTCCGTTCCGTGGGAAAGTACAAAAAAAGAGACCGAAACGGTCTCTTTTGGACGGAAAGAATCCTTACTCTGCTTTGAAAGGAAGCAGAGCGGCGATTCTGGCGCGTTTGATTGCGCCGGCAAGCTCTCTCTGGTGCTTTGCGCACGTTCCGGTCATTCTGCGGGGGAGAATTTTACCGCCCTCCGCGACGAATTTTTTCAGGCGCGCGACGTCTTTATAGTCGATCACGGCGACCTTTTCCTGACAGAACAGGCAGACCTTTTTATAAGATTGCTTTTTGTAGCTCTTTTTTACGGGTTTTTCAACTTTCTCTTCCATAATTTTCACTCCTTTTTCCCCGATTCAATCAGAAGGGGATATCTCCGTCGTCGTCAAACGACTGCAAGGTGGGTTTTTTCTTCGCGGGCGCGCTCGCCTGTCCTGCGGCGGGGGCGTCGTAGAAAGAATCCTCGCCCGAAGCCGCGCTCTTTGAAGTCAGAAATTCGATGTCCTGCGCGATGACGTCGACCGCGGTACGACGCACGCCCTGATTGTCCTCGTAATTTCTGATCTGAACGCTGCCGGTAACGGCGACCTTATGTCCTTTCTTCGTGTAACGCGCGATGGTATCGGCAAGTCCGCGCCAAGCGGTCACGTTGAAGAAGTCGGTCTGGCGTTCCCCGTCCGGAGAAGCATAGTTTCTGTTCACCGCGATGCCGAAATGGCAAACGCTTACGCCTCCGGAAGTTTCCGAAAGCTCGGGATCGCGCGTCAGATTTCCGATTAAAAACACCTTGTTCATGTTGTCCTCGCTTTACGCAACTTTGGTAATCATGCGTCTCAATACGTCGCCCGAAATTCCGGCGATGCGGTCGAGTTCCGCAACGACGGCGCCGTCAGCGATGAAGGTCATCAAAACGTAGAAAGCTTCCGTTTTGAATTTCACGGTATAAGCCGTCTTTTTCACACCCCATTTATCGGTGCTTTCGACGGTACCGCCCATGGAAGTCACGACGTCAGCGTACTTCTGAATTTCCGCTTCTCTCGCTTCTTCGCTCATCTCGCTGTTCAGCAAATAGAGCATCTCATATTTTGCCATAATGTTTCACCTCCCGGTCTGATTCGGCATACCTTTCCGGTATGCAAGGCAAAGTCGGCGGAGATCACTCCACCGTTCGTCTATTATAACTTATTTTTTCGGACAAGTCAACGATTTTTGTTCTTCGTATGAAAAAAAGCGGAAAGATTCCGCTTTTTTCGTCGAATTTGACTCTGAACGCGCAATTCCGAAGAGCCGACGCGCGTTTTTTCAAAGCAAAACGTTGATCAGATCGATCATCTGAGAAATGGTCAGTTGATTGATATTCGTAACGCCGGGGTAGCCGAAACTGTCGCCGTCGAACGCCTTGTCGGGCATGTTTTCCAGAATTCCGTGTTCGTGTAGTTCGAGCAAGGACGCATGATTGACGTTCGTCGACATATTCGTAACCAGCGTATCGATTTCGAGAAGTTTCACCTGCATTTCGGATCCCGAAACCGGATCGGTCAGAAGGAAATACCAGCTCCCTTTTAAGTTGCGGGTGAGTGCTTCGTTGCTTTCGCCGAAATAGTGCGCTTCCGCGCTTGCGACGTACGAGCCCGCGTCGGAATAACCCGCGTAGACTTCCACGCGTTCCGTATAATAATAGCGAACCGTTTCGCCCGATTTTTCGGAGAGGATTTCAAGGTAATCCGCCGCCTCGGGATCGGTGCTGTTGAGCTCGTTCTCGGAAGCGGCCCTGTCGGCTTCCGTCGCGTAATAACGGTAGACGCGTTCGAGATCGTCGCGGTATTTCTTGTCTGAGGACTGCGCGAATTCGTTGCCCGCGTAATCGACTTGAAAATACATTTTCACCGATTCGCCCTCGGCTACGGTTTTGAGATAGAAAGATCCGATCTCGTCCCTTCCGTCGAACGCGACCGCCGTATCGGAAAGCGCGGCGCCGTTGTCGAAATCCACGACGTGATAGGAGAACGCCTCATAGACGGTGATTTTTTGCTCGAAATAATAGGGCGTTTTCCATTCTGCGCCTTCGGCGCGGTTGGCTTTGGCGATCTGCGCGTCGTAGAGAACGGTATGTTCCGCTGCGTCGAGGAGGGTATAGTCGCTTCCCGAACGCGTGAAGTATGCGGGCGCGACTTCCGTACCGCCGAGATACCATCGGGTCGTAACGACGCCCGTATAGTCGGAGTTATCCGATTGTTTGTATCCGTAAATTTCGTCGGCGAACACGTCCTGAACGGTGAGCGCCTTGATGTCGTCCGAAAGCGTGGAAAGCGTGCTGTTTTGGAGCTTTCTTAAAACCTTGTTCCCTTCGACGTCCGCCGCGGGAATGACTTTTTCAATGGTAAGCGTGTCGACAGCGTCGCTCAATTTTCCGAGAGAGGTGTTTTTCAGCGATTGCAGGAAAAGAGGAGAGTTTTCGTCGATTTCAATGACGCTCCCGATCGCCAGAGAATTGATCTTGTTCTGATCGGCGATGTCGCAGATCCGCCAGTCGTCGATCGCTTCCCGCAGCAGTGAACGGGAGTCGGGATCGTCGTTTTTTTCGATGACCTGTTTGATTTTCAGACGCTCGATGCGGCTCTGTTGTTTGAGTTCGCTCACGCGGAAGTCCGCGATCGCCTGCAACAGCATGGCGGATGCTTTCTTGGTCGGATCCGCTTCCGCTTCGGCGTCCGTGACGATCTCCGTCAGATCGCGGATGCGCGCGTCTTCGAGGAGCGCCGCGTCGCCGTCGGTGATGTCGCCGAGCGTCTTAGGCTTGCTGTCGCCGAGCATGGCGATCTTCTTTTCTCCCGTTACGGAATCCGTTTCGACGGTGTAGTCGACGTCTCTGGAACCGTACGCAAGGTAGAGCATGGCGGAATTTTCGCTGTCCGCAGTGACGTTGAAGAGCACGTTGACTTCCACGTCGTCGATGACGGAATTGGGATCGTCGACGAATCTCCTTACGGTCGTGGCGGTCTTTCCCTCGTTCATGACGATTTTCTTTTCTCTCGTCTCCGGATCGGTCTCAACGGTGTAATCCTCGCCCTCTTTTCCGTAACAGAGGCTCAGGAAGGTGGCGCTGGAAGTTTCCGGATTGACTTTGAGCACCGCGCCCAGATCGGAGTCGAGCATCGAATCCTGCATAAACGTGCCGAGCGCGGAAAATTCCGTATCCATAAAGGAATCCACGTTAATGCGGAATCCCGCGTCGGACAGAATATCCGAAATTTTTTCGATCTGCGTTCTGACGAGCGGGGAGAACTTCGCGACGGAGTTGAAATTGACGAAGTCGGTCGAAGCGATTTCCTGTCCGAGCGCGAGCAGGCTCTTATCCGCATAATCGGGGTTGACGTATGCGGAAGGATCTTTTCCGAGGACGGAAAGCAGATCGTTCACGGAGAGTCTGGAAGCGGCGTAGTACCCGCCGCCGATCAGACCGCCGATCGCCGCGATCGCGCCCAACAGAAAGGAGAGCGAAATCGCGAGCGCCGTGCCGAGGAAACTGCGGCGCTCGTAGCGTACTTTTTCGCCGCCCTCCCGTTCCGAAATCTGTTTTTTGAGCGCGCGGCGTTCTTTGCGCGTCATCTTATCCGGATTTTTCTTTTGTTCCGATTTTTTCCTCATAACGTTACCTCATTCCCGAACGACGGTAAAGACGCAGACGCCGTTCACTTCGTATTCTCCCGGCGCTTCCGCGAGAAAGATCTCTCCGCCTCGGAAGGGAGTTTCGCCGCGCGCCCATTTGAAAAAGCCGTCTCCCGCGTGAATTTTAATATAATCGCAACCGTCGGTGAACAGTTTGTACCGTCCTCCGCTCTCCACGCGAATCGCGTTGCCCAGCGCGCGCTTTACGCCGCCCTGAACGCGCGTTCCCTCTCCGAACGCTTCCGTCGGAAGGGCAAATCCGTCCTTTTCTTCGTTGATTTTGACAAGCCGTTTCATAGTTCCATTATATGATAAAATTTACGGAAAAGCAAGCCGTTGCCGATATTTTTCCTGATTTTATTCATAAACTCACTCTTCCGCATGCGAAAAAGCCGCCTTGAAGCTTACCGCGCTCACTCTTCCGCAGGCGTGCCGTCGCCCTCCGCGCCGCGGAAAGAGGAGAGTTTTCTGCCGATGGTCTGCGTCTTTCGGCTCGCGCCGTCGATGCTGTCCTGCGCTTCCTGCAACTTTTTTCGCGTTTTTTCCAGCAATTCCGCGAACTTTTCAAAATCGGCGCGAAACGCGGCGAGCGTCTGGCGCAGTTCTCCCGACCGTTTTTCGATGGCGGCGGTGCGGAATCCCGTCTGCAACGTGGATAAAAGCGCGCCGAGGTTGGTCGGACCGCACGCCATGACGCGTTTCGCGCGCAGAAAATCGCCGAGTCCCTGCATGCGCAGGACTTCCGCGTACAGCCCTTCGAGCGGCAGATACATGACTGCGAAATCGGTCGTGACGGGGGGCAGGATATATTTTTTCGCAATCGAATCCGCCTGAATTCTGACCGCGCGTTCGAGATTTTTCCGCGCGCGTTCTTCGCCCTCCTTGTCGCCGCGTTCGGACGAAAGGCAAAGACGGTCGTACTCTTCCACGGGGAACTTACTGTCGATGGGAAGAAAGACCGTCTCCCCGTCGCGGGCGGGCAGGAGCACCGCGAAATCGACGAGCGAGTTGTCGAGCGGGTTGAGTTTGACGCTCGCGCGGAACTGGTCGGGCGCGAGCATCTGTTCGAGCAGCGTTTCGAGCTGCGCTTCCCCCCACGTGCCCCGCAGTTTTACGTTGGTGAACACCCGTTTGATGTCCGAAACGTTGTCGGCGAGACTCTTCATTTCCCCGACGCTTTTATACATATTTTCCAGCCGTTCGGAGATGCGCGCGTAGCTTTCGGAGAGCTTGCCGTCGAGAGAAGCGGTGAGCTTTTCGTCCACGGTGCCGCGAATCCGTTCGAGATTGCGCGCGTTGGCGTCTACGATGTATTTCATGTCGTCCGCGAGCCGCGCCTGAATGTTGTTGAGCCGCGCCTCCGTCGTGCGGTTGAGATTGTCCGTCGCGCGCGCCGTATAGTCGGAGAGGTTGCCGATCGCGTCCGTTTTTTCTTCGATCCGACGAATGGATTCCTCCGCCGCGCGGTTGCCCGAGCCGCGGCAGCGGGCGAGGAGAACGCAGAGCAGAACCAGACACAGGCAGACGAGTAAGATTAAAAGAACGAGCAGTACGTTCGTCAAGACGATACCTCCGTAAAAAATTTTTTCGCCCGCGCGAGCAGAACGTGTTTGCGGTTGCGCGTTCCGTCGAGGGCGGCGAAGCGGAGAAGCTCGTGAAGCGCCTCGCCCGTTCTGCGGGGAAGAACGCCGAGCGCGATGAGCTCCGCGCCGTTTACGTCGAGCTCCGCGACCGTCGTCGGCGCGTTCTCCGCTCTCATTTCCGAAAGAATCCGCTTCCACTTGACGACCGTCGGCGCGGGGGAGAGGTCGTCTTTGCAGGCGGAGAAGTCCGCCTGTTTGAGCGCCAGAAGACGGGGAAGCAAAGAGGCGTTTTCCGCGATCGTCAGCCGCACTTTGCTCTCCCGCATGCGGCAGTCGAAATCGACCATATGCAAAAGAACGAGCTTTTCCGTCTCTTCCGTCAGTCTGTTCGGCGCTTTCAGCCGCGACAGGATTTCCCGTGCGATCCGCGCGCCCTCGGCGGGGTGCGCGTGAAAATTTCCGTCCCGTTTCATGCAGAACGGTTTTCCCGCGTCGTGAAGGAGCGCGGCGTAGCGGATTTCGCGCGGGGCGTACCGCACGCAGCGGAAGGTGTGTTCGAGCACGTCGTAGGCGTGAAAATCGCTCCGTTGCGCCATGTCCTGTCCGAGCGCGAGTTCGGGCAGGACGAACGGGAGCACGCCCGTCTCGCGGAGCAGGGCGAGTCCGCGGTACGGACCGTCGGAAAGACCGTGTTTTCCGTCGGCGAGGAGAACGTGCGTAAGTTCCGTAAAGACGCGTTCGGGCACGACGTCCTGCACGAGCGCGGCGTGTTCTTTCGCGCCGAAGAGACATTCCTCGTCGGGAGAAAAGCCGAGTTGCGCCGCGAAACGACACAGACGCATGAGCCGAAGCCCGTCCTCGCCGAATACCTTCTTCGCGGGCGCGACCGTCCGAAGTTTCCGATTCGCGATATCCTCCCTTCCGCCGAGCGGATCGACGAACCGTTCGCGGGCGACGTCGTAATAGACGGCGTTGCAGGTAAAATCGCGGCGGCGCGCGTCCACCCCCATGTCCGAGGTGAACGTAATTTCGGACGGGGCATGTACGCCGCGGACGTATTTGTCCGAGCGGAAGCGGGTAAACTCGTAACCCGCGCCGTCGGGCGCGGTGAGCTTGACCGTTCCGGTGTTGCGATAGACGCTTCTGACGGTGCAACCCGCCCGTTCGGCGGCGCGCAGAAATTCGTCCTCCGTCGCGGGGGAACAGAGATCCCAGTCCGCGTCCGCGCCGACGGGAAAGCCGCACAGATAATCCCGCACGCTGCCGCCTACGAGATAGAGAGGTTCGGGACAGAAATCCGCCAACCGTTTCAGGTTTTCGGGAATGATCGCGTTCATGTAGTCCTCTTGATGAAAAATTTCCGAAAACAGTATAACAAATCGCGAAAAAAATTGCAATTCCTTGCGGAATGTTATATAATATTTTCGTTATGATACGGAATCCGCGCGAGCGGACGGGGGAAAGGGAACGTATGCTGAACGTCATCGTTACGCCGCGGGCGCTGCGCGGAAAGGGGAAAAAGATTTTCAGAAAGGTGCAATCGCGTCTTTGCGAGAGCGGAACGCCGCACCGGTTCCTCTATACCGAACGCAAGGGCGACGCGACGGAGTGCGCCCGTCGCCTGACCGAAGAGGGAGAACGCGAGATCTGCGTCATGGGCGGCGACGGCGCGATCAACGACGTGCTGAACGGACTGACTTGCGTTGAAGAATGTACGCTCGGCGTCATTCCTGCGGGCACGGGCAACGATTTCGCCGCTTCCGCGCGAATTCCCCGCGGAGAAAAGGCGCTCGAACTCATTCTCGGAGGAGAGGCGAAGCCGACCGACTATATCCTGTTCGACGACGGGCGGCGCGCGCTGAATATCGCGGGGCTGGGCATAGACGTCGATATTCTGAGACGGTGCGAGCGCATGAAGCGGTTTCGCGCAAAGACGAAATATTTTATCAGTCTGCTCGTTTCGCTGGCGAAGTACCGCGGCTGTAAAATCCGCGTCGAAGTCGACGGAGAGCGGCGGGAGCATACCGCGCTGATCGCCGCGGTGTGCAACGGAAGTCGGTTGGGCGGCGGGATTCCGCTCTGCCCGCCCGCGGGTATTTCGGACGGCTTGCTCGATCTTGTGGTGGTGGATTGTCCGAAGCGGAGTAAAATTCCGGGCGCATTGGTGAAGCTGATGCGCGGAAAGGTGCTCGCTCTGCCGTTTACCCGCCACGTGCTTTGCACGCGCGCGGAGATCTGTCCCGACGACGTGCGGTTCGCGCAGTACGACGGGGAAATTTACGAGGCGGACAGGCTGGGCGCGACGGTCGTCCCCGGAGGGTTGAAAATTTTCAGAGGTTGAAATGTCGAATTTGTACAGGAGCGTGCTCAATCATATTCCGACGGCGGCGATCGTCGTGGATAAAAATTTCAAAGTGCGCTATGCCAACAAGGCGTTCCGCGACTATTTCCCCGCCGCGCAGAGAGGGCGGGGAAGCCTGCGCGACGTCGTAGGCTGCGGCGAGCAGGACGGAAAGTGCGGCGCGGGGATCAAATGCGCCTACTGCCCCGTGCGCAATCTGTTCGCAGACGCGATCGGCGGGAACGGGCTCGCGTTCCGCAATCTCATCATGAAGAGCGGGGAGAGCGGGGAAAAAAACGTCGCGCTCCGCATTAAGGTCAAGCCGCTCGGCAAATACTATCTCGGCGTCGTGGATAACGCCTACGAAATGGAGATCGCGCGGGAAATGCACTCCGCGCAGGACATTCAGCAGCGTCTGCTTCCGCCCGCAAAGAGCGGGGGCGCGGTTCCCTATTCGTTTATGTATATTCCTTGCCGCGAGATCGGCGGCGATCTGCCCGACGTGTACGAAGTCGACGGGGACACGGTGGGCGTCATCGCGGACGTATCGGGGAAGGGAATTTCCGCGGGCATGCTCTCCGCGTTCGTCAAAGCGGGGTGGGACAGGAGCGAACCGTCGCCTGCGCGGGCGATCCGCAGACTGAACGCGAAATTTCAGGAACTCAATCTCGACGAGACCTCTTACGTCACGGCGGCTGCGGTGCGGCTCGACCGCGAAAAGCGCGAAATCTGCTATTCGGTGGCGGGGCACAACGCGCCCATTCTGCTTAAAAGCGGCATGGGAATCGACGAGATCGTCATGAATTCCCCGCCCGTGTCCAATTGGATTCCCGATTTTGAATACGAGGACAGACTGATCGGCTACCGCAAAGGAGACGTTCTCGTGTTGTTGACGGACGGAACGATCGAGAGCAAGAACGACGCGGGCGAACAGTTTTCGCTCGATCGGATCGAGGCGATTTTACAGAGATCGTACAACGCCGAGCATTTCATCGAGCGTCTGAAAGCGGAGCTGACCGCGTTCTGTGGCACGTTCGACGACGATCTGACCGCGATCGCGTTCGATCTTTGAGGATTGCGTCGGATCGCGCGCGGTAAACCGAATGAAATCGGAGACCGTTTCATCGGTCGGAAAAAAGCGTATAAAAGCGTAAAAAAGCCGCCGTTCGCACTGTGCGAACGGCGGCTTTTCTCCGATCGTTATTCGAGAAGCAGTTTATTGAAGAGCAGAGTCCAGATCGCGTCCAACCAACCGACGATAATTCCGGAAGGAAGGGTGACGACGATACAGACGACGAGTCTCACCGCTCCGCCCTTTCTCAAAAACGCGGACCATCTTACGAGGATTTCCACGACGTAGTTGACGACGGGAATGAACAGTAAGAGTACCTGAATGAGTTTATCCTGTGAATGAAACCACTTATCCATAAAAAACTCCTTTCATTTGATACTGTCATTGTATTCGTTCGGAGCGGTTTTGTCAAGACCTTTTTGAAAGATTTTTTTTTGATATTTTTTTACGATAAGGTCGCGTTCAGAAAGACCTCTCCCGTTTCGAGGTCGATCCATTGCAGGTTACCGCCGTCCGCGAGGATACAGGAATGGGGGGAATTTTCCTTGGGAATGGAGACGGAACCGCAATTCACGTACCAATAATTTTCGCGCCGCTCGAACGCGGGAACGTGGAAATGTCCGTTGAGCAGAACGTCTCCGTCGCTCAGGCAGGCGGGTGTTTTGTGTCCGTGCGTCGCGTAGACGGGACGACCGAGCCATACAAGCGCGGATTCCGCCATGATCGGAAATTCGAGCACCATCTGATCCACTTCGCTGTCGCAATTTCCGCGCACGCAGAGAACGTTCTCTTTGAGTCCGTTGAGAATTTTCGCGCATGCGACCGTATCGTATTCGCGGGGCAGAGCGTTTCTCGCGCCGTGATAGAGCAGATCTCCGAGGAGGAGCAGTTTTTCCGCGCCCGTGCGACGGAACGTCTCTTCCAATAATTTGCAGTAATAGGCGGAGCCGTGAACGTCGGAAGCGATTAAAAGTTTCATATTTTTCTCCTGAGGTTGATTTTTTTGCGGAATAAAATTCGCGGAGGGCGTCCTTGCGGTACGCCGCGGACGGACCTTGCAAGCGGCGGTCGGTATTTCCGTTTTCTCCGACGTTGTAGTTCGTTCGGATTCTCTTCGCTTTACATCAGCGGGGCGAGCGGAACTGCCGCCAACAGCAGCAGCCGTTCCCGAAAGGTGATTTCCGGAACGGGTACGCTCTGTTCCCATGCGTCGAGAAAGGAACGCTCCACGGACGCGGCGAAGGACTCGTCGGAGACGAGCGCGCCGCATTCGTATTGCAGGTAGAGACTGCGGAAGTCGAGGTTATACGAGCCGACGACGGCGTATTTCCCGTCGCAGACGACGCTCTTGGCGTGTAAAAATCCCGGCTCGTATTCGCGCACTTTTACGCCTTTTCGGGCGAGCTTGCGCGCATAGCGGCGCGACAGCGCGAACACGGCGGCATGATCGGAGACGTGCGGGATCATGATTCTCACGTCCGCGCCCGCCGCCGCGGCGTCCGCGAGCGCCGAAAAGATCTTTTCGTCGGGAGCGAGATAGGGCGTATGCACGAAGAGCGTCCGTTGCGCGGACGCGAAGAGCGTCCGATAGAGCGCGGCGCAGACGCGCCGGTTGCCGCCCTCCGGTTGATCGCGGAAGGGAACGCATGCGATCGCGCCGTCCTCGGCGGTTTTGCAAGGCGGGAGCGGTACGCCCTGCCGTTCGGCGAACGAACGCGCGAATTCCAGCGCGGGCGCACCCGTCAGACGCACGGCGTCGTCCTTCCAATGCCCGTAACAGATTTTTTCTCCGATATATTCGTCGGCGACGTTCATGCCGCCCGTGTACGCGATGAAACCGTCGATCACGGTGCATTTGGCGTGGTTGCGGTGATTGATCTCGCCCGGTCGGGTGACGCGCAGACGGGAAAAACAATGCGTTTTGATCCCCTTTTTCTCCAACTTTTTTTGAAATCCGCGGGGCATGGTCAGGGCGCAGCCGAAATCGTCGTACACGAGACGGACGTCCAGCCCCTCCCGCGCTTTCCGTTCGAGCAACGAAAGGACGGAACGCCAGAACACGCCGTCCTCCACGATGTAGTATTCCATCCAGACGAACCGCCGCGCGGCGGCAAGGTCGTTGAGCAGGCGCGGGTACGCCTTTTTTCCGTCGGGAAAGTATTCCGCAGAGCGAGCGAACCCCGGTTTTAAGCCGCAACCGCTTTCGCAGAGCCGCGCATAGGCGGAAAAGCGCGCGTCGGCGCAGGAAAAGGGGTGCGGAGGATAGCCTTCGGTCTTTTTCGGACGGCGCAGAAAACAGACGACCGCGCCCGTCCAGGGCAGAAGGAGCAGGAGCAGAAGCGCGGATGCGCGCGATTCCGCCCGTTCTTCCGTGCGTAGGAGACGCAAACCCGCCGCGAGCGAAAAAAGGCGTTCCGCCGCCGTGAGCGGCAGAAGCGCGGAGGGAAGATAGACGGAAAGCGAAACGATGCAGGCCGCCGCGACGAGAAGCGCGAGCGCGCAGGGAAACAGCCTTCCCGTAAAAAACAGACGGATTTTTTTCAGGGACATCATATCGGTACGTGCGCCGCCGCAAGGGCGGGCTATGTACGTCCCGTTCGGAAACGCGCCGCAAGGGCGGGCTATGTACGTCCCGTTCAAAAAAGCGCCGCAAGGGCGGGCTATGTACGTCCCGTTCGGAAACGCGCCGCAAGGGCGGGC
>CAMGEK010000008.1 GCA_946055105.1 uncultured Clostridia bacterium | reverse complement strand
TTTCGCGCTCTCGTTTCCTTTACTTGCTTTTCGTAACCGTAGTCGGTCGGTTGATGAGCGGTTATTCGGTTTTTCCCTTTCGCGCTCTCGTTTCCTTTACTTGCTTTTCGTAACCGTAGTCGGTCGGTTGATAATACGTCCTGTTTTTGAGCGAATCGGGCAGATATTGTTGTTTCACCCAACCTCCGTAATCGTGCGGAAAACGATATTTCTTGCTCTGCGCCTTCATCGCCTGATCGCCGTAAGAGTGATCGCGCAGATAAGACGGAATCGCGTCGTCACGATTTTCCCGCGCGTCCCGTTGCGCTTTCAGCAGGGCGGTTTTCACGGAATAACTCTTTTCTGCTTCGCAGACGTAGATAATCGCCTCCGCCAACGGAATCAACCCCTCCGGATAGCCCATATTCTGATACGCCGTGAGCGCGCCGGTCGCCATGATCAGCGCGTTCGGATCCGCCATGCCCACGTCCTCCGCGGAATGTGCGATCAGTCGTCTGAACACGAGTACGGGATCGCATCCTCCTTCGATGAGCCGCATCGCGTAATAGAGCGCGGCGTCGCTGTCGCTTCCGCGGAGCGATTTGCAAAACGCCGACAGAATGTCGTAGTACAAGTCCTCGTTATACGAAAGCGCTTTGCGCTGAATCGACTGTTCCGCATCGGACAACGTAACGCGAACGGTCCCGTCCTCCTGAGGCGGAGTCGTCAGAACCGCGAGTTCGAGCGCGTTATATGCCGTTCTCAGATCCCCTCCCGCCGTCCGCGCGATGTGTTCGAGCGCGGCAGGAGCCACTTCCGTCCGATAAGCGCCGAGCCCTTTCCGTTTATCCGTCAACGCGCGATCGAGAGCGCGGAGCACGTCCTCTTCGGTCAGCGGTTTGAATTCAAACACGCGACAACGGGACACGATTGCGGGCGTCATGGACGCATAAGGATTTTCCGTCGTCGATCCGATGAATAAAATCGTTCCCTGTTCGATCGCAGGGAGCAGCGAATCGGATTGCGTTTTGCTGAACCGATGACACTCATCCAGCATCAGATACGTGCGTTTATTGTATAATTTGAGATTGTCCCGCGCCTCTTCGACCGCTTTTTTTACGTCCGAAACGCCCGCGTTTACCGCGTTGAGTTTGATAAACGCGCCGTTCGTCTGCGCGGCGACGATATTGGCGAGCGTCGTTTTTCCGCAACCGGGCGGTCCCCAGAAAATACAGCTTCCCAACCGATCGAGCGCGATCGCCCGACGTAACAGCGATCCTTCCGCCACGAGATGCGTCTGCCCGACAAATTCTTTCAACGAATTTGCGCGCATCCGTTCGGCGAGCGGTTTCGCCCTTTCTTCGTTCTCGTTAAAATCAAACAGATCCGTCATTCTCCGATCAGCTCCTTAATCGCCGAAAGATTGTTCTTCCCCGTCTCGTACCCTTTTTCGTAAGCGAATTTCAGATTTTTCACCTGATACTGATCCATCGCGCCGAGCTCGGGTTCCAGCCAGAGATCGATCGACCGCATACGCGATTTCTTTTTCCGTTGCGTCACGCGGGTGTCGATGACGTCAACGTACCGCAAAAGACTTGCGATCAGATTGGACGGCGCGGGGCGCGAAGCCGTCAGATCGCCGAGCACGTCCACCGCGACGACGACCTCCGCGCCCGCTTTTTTGACTTCAAGCACGGGCACGCGTTCCAGAACGCCCCCGTCCACCAACAACATGCCGTCCTTTCCGACGGGCGTGAATACGCCCGGAATCGACGCGGACGCAATGACCGCGTCCGTCACGTTCCCATCCGCAAGACGAACGGTCTTTCCCGAAACGATGTCCGTCGCGACGCAGCAGAACGGAATCTGCAAATCCTTGAACTCCGTCTTTTCGCCGACGTACGACTCAATGAGTTTCCGCGCCTTCATCATGCGGAAGAGCCCGTTCGAGCGGATCGGATTGATGTTCAGGCTGGCAATTTGGGAAAGTTTGAGTCCGAGCGCCTTATCCCGCACCGTCGTCATGGGGACTCCCGCGCAGTAGAGCGCGCCCACGATCGCGCCCATGGAACAGCCGGAGACGCAATCCGCACGAATCCCTTCCTCTTCGAGCGCATGCAAAAATCCGACGTGCGCAACCCCTCTCGAACCGCCCGAACCGAGCGCGATTCCCAATTTTTTACGCATATTCCCCTCCTTTACTCCGTAAGATATAGCATGTCTCTCCGCAAAAAAACGTTATCCTTTCTCGTCTACGTTCCCGCGGTTTTCGCCATGATCCTGTTTCTGCTCTTTCCCGCGCGGTACGCGCAATCGATCGGCGAAGGCATCTCTCTCTGGGCGGTCTCCGTTCTGCCCGCGACCTTTCCCTTTCTCTTTCTCACGGCGTTTTTGTCGGGAACGGGACTGTTCCCGTGGCTGGCGCGCCTGTTGTCCCCGCTCTCCGGCAAGCTCTTCCGAATCGGCGGTGCGGGAAGCTGCGCCGCCGTATTGAGCGCGCTTTCGGGCTATCCCGTCGGCGCAAGACTGTTTCTCGATCTTCGGGAACGGAACGCGATCGCCGAGGAAGAACGCTTCCGCCTCTCCTGTCTGTGCACGACGTCCGGCCCGATGTTCCTCGTCGGCGTCGTCGGAGGCGTCATGTTCGGAAGCGTAAAGGCGGGCTTTCTCGCGCTGTTTTCCCATCTCTTCGCCGTATATTTTGTCTGTTTTCTGCTCCGCCTGCGCGCAAAAACGCCGCCGACCGCGCAGACGTCGCTCTCCGCCGCGCCCCGTCAGAATCTGTTGTACGACAGCCTGTACGGAGCGGTCGTATCGGTCTTATGCGTGGGCGGCTTTATCGCGCTCTTCCGCTGTTTCGGTCAGATGCTCTCAGACTGCGGCGTTTTCGCGGGCGCGGAAGCGCTGTTTCGGAATACGCCGCTGTCTCCCTATGCGGCGGCCCTGTTCCGCGGTCTGCTCGAAATGACGACGGGGTGCGCCATGCTTGCGCAATCCCCCTCTCCGCTCTCTCTCGCGCTCGCCTGCTTTCTCACGACGTTCGGCGGGCTGTGCGTGCTCTGTCAGCAATTTTCCTATCTCGGCCGTGCGGGCGTGCCCGCGCTGCCCTTCCTCGCGGTCAAACTCGCGCAGGCGATCCTTTCGGGCGTCGTCTGTTTCGCCGCGGCGTATCTGTTCGGAATTTAATACGCGCCGAGCAAACGGAACGTACGGCACACGCTGCGCGCTTTTTCCAGCGCGTCCCGGACTTTCCCGTCGGAAAGATCCCCGTCGGCGGCGATAAAAAAGCGGTATTCGCCGTATACGCCGCGAATGGGGCGACTTTCGATCTTGGTCAGATTGATCCCGACGCGCGCGAAACAATCGAGCAGTTGGAGAAGCGATCCCGGTCTGTGATCGCAGACGGCGCTGAAAAATACCGTTCTGCAACGTTGCGGAAGCCCCTCTTCCCGTCTGCGCAGACGGACAAACTGCGTGCAGTTCCCCTTGTCGTTCGCGATATTTTCGGAAGAGAGTTCCAAGCCCTCCGCCCTGACGTGCGAACCGACGATTCCCGCCGAACGGTCGTCCACGAGCCCGACGCTCTTCGCCGTCGAATCGGTAAACACGCATTGCGCGGCGGGAAGATATTTCCCGAGAAACGCCGAACATTGTCCGATCGCCTGCTCGTGCGAATAAACCCGCTCGATCGCGGAAAGCGGCACGCCCGGTTTTTTGATGAGCCTGTGGTCGATGGGAATGACGGTCTGTTCGACGGCAAAGACGTCTTCCGTCTCCATGAGGTCGAGATTCTGCAATACGCCGCCCTGAATGGCGTTTTCGATGGGAAGCACCGCGTCGTCCGTCTTGCCGGTAACGAGCGCGGAGACGACTTCGGGGAAATTTTTGCAGAGTAAAATCTCCCGATCGGGACACAACTTTTTCGCCGCCAGCTCGGAATAACTCCCGATCGGTCCGAGACAGCTCACAAGCGCCGCCATCTTACGCCTTCTCCGCAATATCGAGCAACAGCCGCTCGGTGTCTTCCCAGCCGAGGCAGGGATCGGTGATCGACTGTCCGTAGACGAGATCGTGTTTCTGACAGCCTTCCACGAGGAAACTTTCGATCATGAACCCTTTGATGATCTTTTTGAAATCGCGATCGAAGAGACGGTTCTGCATCACCTCTTCGATGATTCGGATCTGCTGACCGAACCGTTTTCCGGAATTGGAATGATTGGAATCGACGATGATCGCGGGATTTTTGATTTCCCCTTCGCTCTTGCGGTACCCTTCGTACACCTGCATGACCGTTTCGTAATGGAAATTGGGAATATCGTTTCCGTAAGAATCGACCATACCGCGCAGCACGGCGTGTGCGTACTCGTTTCCCTGCGTCTCCACCTGCCAATCGCGGTATTTGAACACCTGACGGCTCTGCGCGGCGTAGATGGAATTGAGCAGAACGGGGATACTCCCCCCCATCGGATTTTTAATTCCGACGGGCAGCTCGATCCCGCTGGACACGAGGCGGTGCATCTGATTTTCGCTGGATCGCGCGCCGACCGCGACGTACGTCAGAAGATCTTCCACGTAGGCGTAATTTTCGGGATAGAGCATTTCGTCCGCCGCCGAAAGTCCCGACTCTTCGATGGCGTGCAGATGCAGATCGCGGATCGTCCTGATGCCGCGCAGAATGTCTTCCTTGTTTTCCGGATCGGGTTGCGAAAACATCCCCTTATAGCCCACGCCTTTCGTGCGCGGTTTGTTCGTATAAATCCTCGGCACGAGCACGAGCTTCTCTTTCACGCGTTCGTTGAGCTTTCCGAGCCTGCGGACGTAATCGAGCACGGGCTTGCTTTCGTGCGCGGAACACGGACCTACGATCACCAGAAGTTTCTCCGATCTCCCCGCGATGACGTCTTTCGCCAGCTCGTCGCGCGAAAGTTTGATTTTGCGGAGCGATTCGGGGAGAGGCTGTTCCGCGAGAATCTCTTCCGCGGAAGGAATGTGGATACGTTTTTCAAACATCTTTGTTTCCTCTTGCCTTTTCGGCAATGTAACGGTACACCTCCGACGGAACGTAATCCGCGAACGGCTTCCCGAACGAAATACAATTTTTCACCAAAGTAGAACTGACGTGCAGACGGCTCTGCTCGGACGGAAGATATACGGCGATCATGTTCCGATCGAGAGCGCGGCTCGCGTAAAAATCCGCATTTTCATACTCGAAATCCACCGTGTTCCGAATCCCGCGCACATAGATTTCCGTACCCTCTTCGCGCAACAAATCGACGATCGCGCCCTTCCACACGACCACGCGCACGCGCGGCTCGTTCCGATAGACGGCGCGAATCATCTCCGCGCGCTCCTCCGCCGTGAACATGCAGGTCTTGCTTCTGTTCTCCGCCACGGCGACCACCGTTTCGTCGAACAGCCGCAACGTTTTCTCCACCGTATCGGAATGTCCGACGGTAAACGGATCGAACGTTCCCGCAAACACGCATTTTTTCATTCTCTCTCCCTCCCGTAAAAGCTCACGACCGTCCGACCGTAGTTCCGTTCGTCGCAAAGCGTAAACCCGTTCGGACAGGGCGCGTTCCGTTCCTCGCTCTCATAGACGACGAGCCCGTTTTCGCGCAGCAGCTCACGCTCCGCGATCAACCGCAACGCCTCTTCCCGATATTCCGCCGCATAGGGCGGATCGACGAAGATCAGATCGAATCGCCCCGCCGCCGTTTTCAGACACGTCCTGAAATCCGACTGAGAGATCGCGGCGGTCTCCCGCAGAAGCGCGAGATTTTTCCTGAGAACCGCGAGACTGTCGCGGGAAAGATCGTTAAACACAACTTCCGCCGCGCCGCGGGAAATACATTCCAGCCCCAACGCGCCCGTTCCGCAGAAGAGATCAAGCACTCTCGCCGACGGAATCCGCGCCGACAGAATGGAAAACAGCGATTCCTTGACTCTGTCCGAAGTGGGGCGAATCGCCTTTCCGCCGAACTCCGCAAGCACGCGTCCGCGATGTTTGCCCGCAATGATTCTCATTTTTTCTTCGCCTGTTCCGCAAGTTCCTGCACGCGTTCCATGCGCGCGCGCTGTTCGTCTTTCACCCGTTTTTCCTTCATTGCGCCGACGATATAAAACACCCCCGTGACCACAACGGGAACGACTGCCATCACGAGCGAAAGGAAGAGCCGCTTCGCGGCGCTTTCCGCAGAGACAAGAAGCTGAACGGGAACCATCGCCCATCCGGCGAGAAAATCGAGCGCGAATTGGAAACTGTTCCCCGCAGAGGGATTGCCGAGCGTCACGGCGCCGCCGATCGCGCCTACCAGCAATAAGGGCAGGGCGACGTAAAACCCGATGAGAAACCCTTTCCAGAAGCGGTATTCCTTCTCCGTGCGTATCTCCTTAGAAGAACCGATCCCGAACAGAACGTTCTCGCGGTGAAGATTTCCCGTCAGGAGCGCGTCGTAGTGCGTTTTTCCCTCCTGAAAGCTCAAAAACGCGTCGTACGCCAGCGCAATGAGCAGACATGCGGAGAGCGCGAGATAGCGTAGCGCAACGTTTCCGATCGCCACGCAAGCAAAGGCGATGATTCCCATCATGAGGTAGAGAATGAAGATCGTCACCGAGCGCAGCCAGCACTCCTTTTGTATCCGCAGAAACCGTACCGTCCGCGACGGTTTTTTTTCGTCCATACAAACCTCCGTTTGAAACAACGACGGGACCCCGCCGCATTCCCGACGCGGAACGTCGGGATAAACCTTATTATATCCGATTCCCGCCCGTCTGTCAAGCGCTTCCCGCAAGGGCGGTTTTTTCACCCTTCTTTCTCCCGAAAACGATAGACTCCCGCTTCGGTAATCAGCGCGTCGAGCGGCACGTCCCACGCCGAACGGGGGATTCGGGAGACGACTTGTCCTTCAAAACAGATCCCGACGCGCGCCGTCGTCGGATGCGCCGCAAAATAACGGTCGTAGTACCCGCCGCCGTAGCCGAGACGCGTGCCGGATAAGTCCGCCGCAAGCAACGGCGTCAGCGCGACCTCGCACGGCTCGTCCCGTTCGCCCGTCGGCTCCGCGATCCCGAACGCGCCCGATACGAGCGCGTCGCCCGAACGGAAACGCACGGCGCGCATTTCCCGTCCGAATACGCGGGGCAGACAGACGGTTTTTCCCGCCGCAAGCAGGCGCGCGATGAGCGCGGAAGTATCCGCTTCCGTCCGAACCGCATGATACACGAAAAAACTCCCCCTCTCCGCATAGGGCGAGGAGAAGAAGTTCCGCACGATTTTTTCTTCCGCTTCCGCGGTTTTGAACGTACCGCGCAACGCGGCGATCTCTTTGCGAAGCCGTTCCCGCTCCGCTCTGTCATTCGACATATCGTTTCTCCGCCTTTCGGGCAATATTGCAAAGCGCTTCGTAGACGATCGTTCCGTGTTCCCGCGCATACGCGGCGACGTCTTTGATCGCGAGACAACGCCGTCCGAACGCGCTTCTTCCCTCGCGAACGTAAGCGTCCATGCACAGATTGCCGATCGCGTCCTTTCTTCCGGCGCGGAAAAACCCGTCTCCGTAACCGAGCCGCACCGTTTGCAACGCGCCGTATTCGCGCTCGGCGGGCGCATAGCCCGCGCCGCCGCCGAAAAATTTCCCGCTCTGTACGACGTGCGTATAAATTTTCATGGCGGGTTTCACGCCCAGCGTTCCGCTGAACGCTTCGGGCAGGTATCCGTAGAGCGCGATCCCCGACCGCACCGCGTCGAAGCGCGTCTCCGCCCCCGCCAGAATCCCGCCCGTCGCGGCGAGATGGCGCACTGCGTTCGGATAAAACGCGCGTACCGTGTCCGCGGCGACGGCGAACAGAGCCGTCTGTTCCGCGCGGCGTGCGCAGTCCTGCGGCGCATACAGATGCGAATAGACGCCGCACACCTCCGTCCCGCTCTGCTCCGCCTCCCGACACGCGCTTTTGAGACGGTCGGGACGAAAACCGTATCGGTTCATGCCCGTATTGACGGCAATATGCGCGCGCACGGAGAATCCGTACGTTTCCTCCGTCCGTCGCACGAGCCGCAATACGGAAAGGCAGGATACCGTCAGCGTGAGCGAATAAGCCGCCCCGCGCAGAACGTCCTCTTCGGAAATCGGAGGCGTCAGCACGAGAATTTCCTTTCCGACGCCCGCGACGCGGAGCGCCGCGCCCTCGTCGACGGTTGCGACCGCGAATCCTGCGGCGATCTCCGAAAGCGCCAACGCCACCCGCTCCGCTCCGTGACCGTACGCGTCGTCTTTCACGACCGCGTAAAGCGGCGTTCCGCCCGCCGCGCGGACGATCCGTTTTGCGTTGTCCCTGATTGTTCCGAGCGATATGACGGCAACATGGTTCTGCATGCTCCCATACTATGCGGAACGGAAACCAAACGTTACTGCTTGTAGACGAACCTGCGGCAGTGCTCGCATTCGATGACGTTGCCGCCTTCCAATTTGCTCTGCTGCGCGATTGCGAATTCCATGCGACAGACGCAACGGTTGTCGGTAAGAGGCACGAGCACGGGGAAAATCTTCTCCTTGCGCTTCTGCTTGTATTTCGCCATGATGTCGGGATCGATCTTCTTCTCGATCGCTTGCAGACGCGCGTTGATCTCCGCCGCCTCGTCCGCATGCGAATTTTTTACCTCTTTGAATTTTTCGCTGTACTCCTTGTACTGCTTCTGCATCGCGATCGTCTGCTTCTTCATTTTATCGTACTCTTCGCACGCCGACGAAATCTCCGCGATGAGCTTGTTGATCTCGCCCTTCAACGCGCGCAGATTATCCGCGAGCGACTGCGCGCTCCGCTTATAATAGGACACGACGTCGCCGCTCCCGTCGACGTGTTCTTCGATCGCGTCGTATTCGGAAATCGTCTTTTTGATGTCGAGATACCGCGCCGTCAGATTCTGCGCCGCGCGTTTGAGATCGACGGCGCGCTTATCCTGCGCTTCCAGCTTCTCCGCCGCCGTCTCCATGAACTTTTTCGCCTGAACGTACTTCTTGCGTTCTTCGCTTGCGGAAATTTCCTGCTCGATCTTGCGCAGATCCGCGTCCACCTTCTGATATTCGAGTAAATCGTGCAATACAGCCATAACAGTCTCCTTTACAGTAACCGGTCGTCCGTGAAATATCCGCACGGAACGTCCGTCATATTTTTGAATTTTTCATAAAAACGGCGAAAGCCGTAATTTTCCGAAGCATAGTGCGTCATCAGATACACGTTGAGTCCGCGTTCCGCCGCCAAGGCGATCAGATGATGTTTTCCGTCCGAAGTCACGATCGTATCCGCGCCCTCGCGCAGCGCGAACGCAATCGCCGCCTCGTCCATGCCCGCGCCGCAAAAGGAAGCGACCTTCTCCGTCCTCCCCCCGCCGTAGCACAGCGTTCTTCGGGTGCAGAACCGCGTTTCGATGCGGGAAAGCAACTCCGCGGAGGACGCCCGCAACGCATACGCCCTGCCGTAGCCGCCCGAAGAGAGCGGATTCATGAGCGCGGGATTTTCTCCGCCCAGCCCCTCCATGAGGCTCTCGTCGATTCCGTCCGGCGCGCAGTCGAGATTGAGATGCGCGGACAGAACGGATACGCCCGCCTTTATAGCCGCCGTGAGCGCGTCCTCCGCGCCTAACCGCTTTATGGGGGAATAGATCGCGGGATGGTGGGTGAAGAGCACGTTTGCGCCGCGTTCGGTCGCCGCCTCCACCGCCCTCAACGAGCAGTCGAGCGAAAAGAGCACGCCCGAGACCTGCCCGCCGCAATCCGCGAGAATCCCGCTGTTATCGTACGCGCCGTATCTGTCGCAATATTCCCGACTCAGCGCAAAGGGCGCAAGACGGTCCGCAATCTCATAGATCTCCGTCAATCGCATCGGTGATCTCCTCCAATTCGTAGAGTCGCTTCCGAAGAGCGTCTCTGTTTTCCACGGAAAGCGCGGGAGACGCCAGCGCGTTCCGCAAATCCCGTTGCTCCTTTCGGATTTTCCGCAAAAACGCGTCGGTCGGATTTTTCAGATTGTCTCTTCCGAACGCGATCTCCCAATCGGAGTAAACGCTGTCGCCCGACGCAAAGCCGACGATCAGATCGTACCATTTCCCGTCTGAAAACGTATAGTCCGCAACGATCCCGCAACCGTTGCGAAGCAGAAACGCGCGCACCTTGTCCGCGTTCTTCATCGGTTGCAACACGAACTGTTGCGGAATCCCGCGGGAGAGAATCCGCACGATCTCTTCCCCGCCCATGCCCGCGATGAGCACGCAATCGGGCGGTTCGGGAAGCCCTTCCAGCCCGTCCGCGCAGACGGAGAAACATCTCCCGTCCGCGATCTCGCGTTCCAGCAGCTTCTCCGCCTTTGAAAGGCTTTCCGCGCTCACGTCCGAAACGTAGGCGCGCTCGCATAATCCGTGATCGAGCGCGTATTTGGTCATGTAACCGTGATCGCACCCCACGTCCGCCAGCGTTCCGACTGCGGGAAGATGCGAACAGATGACGCGCATCCGCTCCGTCATCAGTCTACGAAATCGCGCAGTTTTTTACTGCGGCTGGGGTGACGGAGTTTCCGAAGCGCTTTCGCCTCGATCTGCCGGATGCGTTCACGCGTGACGTTGAATTCTTTTCCGACCTCTTCGAGGGTGCGGGGCTTGCCGTCGTCGATTCCGTACCGCAGACGGAGCACCTTCTCTTCGCGCGGCGTCAACGTGTCCAGAACGCCGAGCAACTGTTCTTTGAGCATGATGAACGCCACCGAATCGCTGGGCGTCTGCGTTTTGTCGTCTTCGATGAAGTCTCCGAGATGGGAATCCTCCTCCTCGCCGATCGGCGTTTCGAGGGAGACGGGGTCCTGCGCGATCTTCTGAATTTCGCGCACGCGTTCGACGGGAACGCACATCGCCTCCGCGATCTCCTCGGGCGTCGGTTCCCGCCCGTTCTCCTGCAACAGCATGCGGGAAACGCGCGTGAGTTTGTTGATGGTCTCCACCATATGCACGGGGATTCTGATCGTGCGCGCCTGATCGGCGATCGCGCGGGTGATGGACTGACGAATCCACCAGGTCGCGTAAGTGGAGAATTTGAAGCCTTTCTGATAGTCGAATTTTTCGACCGCCTTCATCAATCCGAGATTGCCCTCCTGAATGAGATCGAGGAAGAGCATGCCGCGCCCGACGTACCGTTTCGCGATCGACACGACGAGACGGAGATTGGCTTCCGAAAGCCGTTTTTTCGCCGCTTCGTCGCCCTCCTGCATTCTCTGGGCAAGCTCCACTTCCTCGTTCCCGGAAAGAAGCGGCACTCTGCCGATGTCTTTGAGATACATCTTGACGGGATCGTCCAATCCGATGTCCGACAACGCCTGTTCAAACAGTTCCTTTTCGCGCTCGTCCTCGTCGAAAATCTGAATTCCCGCGTCGGGAAGCGTCTTGTAGATCAGTTCGATCTGCACCGGTTTCAGGTCGTATTTTTCCAGAAGATCGCAAAGCGCGTTGGTGGAAATGCTGCCCTTCATTTTGTATTGCGAGATAATCCCTTCGACGATCTCGTTCAGTTTTTGCTCCGTTACCATCATACTCCGTTCCTCCGTCGTCTTATCTGACGTTCCTCAATTTTTTCGTCAATTCGTTAATCTTCGCGACGATCTCCCGCCGCTCTTCCAACAGTTCCGTTTTTGCGTACGCCGCGTTCAGCGCCGCGATCCGTGCGGTCAGCGACTTCCTTTCCAGCGTCTTTAAGCTGTCCGAAAAGAACCGTTCCGCACGTTCGCCGTCCAGATTGTCGCCGAAATCGAGATTGAGTATCTCGCTCAGCTCCTTTCCGTCCGGATCCATGACCTCGAACAGACCGCTCGGTCTGACGTTCCCCGTCTTTCTTCCCTCCGTGACGAACGCCGCAACCGCGCGATGCTCCTCGTCCGAAAAGTCGATTCGCGAAAGATCGCAGTCGCTCGCATAAGGCTTTCCGAACAGACAAGCCGCAAGCACGAACCGCGCCGCCTTGCGTTCCCCGTCCGCGCCGTCCTCCCGTCGGACGGGCGGCGGTACGTCCGATTCCGCTTTCGGCGCGTTTTCGAGATCGCGCGTCAGAGCGGAATAACTCACCTCCGCGACGGCGGACAATTTTTTCAGCAATTCCTCCCGCTCCGCCGCGCTTTCCGACTCCCGAACGATGGAGAGCGCCTCTTTCACGTAGTCGCGCCGCTCGTCCGATTTTTTCAGGTCGTACTTTCTCTTCGCGGCGAGCAATCGGAAATCGATGAGCGGCATCGCTTTATCGAGGCATTCGCGATAGCCCTGCTCGCCCGACTGCCGCACGACGTCGTCCGGGTCCAATCCTTCGGGCATGGGTACCACGCGAACGCGCAAACCCTCTTCTTTGAGAATTTCCAGACCGCGGAGATTGGCTTTCTGCCCCGCGAAATCGCCGTCGTAACTGATAAAGACCTGATCGGTGTACCGTTTGCACAGCCGCGCCTGCTCCTTGGTAAGCGAGGTACCCATGCTCGCGACGACGTTGCGGAACCCCGCCTGATAGAGGGAAATGGCGTCCATGTACCCCTCCACCATGATCAACGACGAGATTCCTCCCGCGCGTTTTTCCTTTTTCACGAGGTTGATGTTGTACAGATTCTTGCTCTTATTAAAGAGCAGCGTCTCGCGCGTGTTTTTGTATTTTGCGTGGTCGGTCTTTTTCATCACCCTGCCGCCGAACGCGATCACTTCGTCCATGTGATTGATGATGGGAAGAATGAGCCGTTCCCCCTCCGCGTCCAGAAGCCGCCCGTCGTCCGTGCGGACGCACGCGCCGCAATCGACGACGTCCTGCGCCGAAAATCCCTGATCGAGGAGGTATGCGGGAAGCGAATGATAGTCGAACGACGCGCCCAGCCCGAATTTCTTAATCGTCGTCGGAGACAGATTGCGCGAAGAAAGATATTCCAGATACCTGTCCGCTCTGCCCGAATAGAGGTTGGAGAGATAGAACCTTGCGGAAGCGCGCATGATCGAAAGATGCGCGTCCTTTTTCTTTTTGAGTTCCGCCGCCCGTTCGCTCGCCTTATCGTCGTAGGCGGGAACTTCGAGTCCCGCACGCGTCGCCAAAAGCTGTACCGCCTGCGCAAATTCGACGTTTTCGTATTCCTGCACGAATCGGATGACGTCGCCCGAAACGCCGCACCCGAAACAATGGTAATACCCGTCCGCCGCATTGACCGCGAACGACGGCGTCTTTTCGTGATGAAACGGACAACACGCCCAATAAGTCGAACCCTTCCGATCGAGTTTGATATACGAGCCGATGACGTCGGCGACGGCGTTTTTCTGTTTGAGCGTTCTCAGGAACGCGGCATATTCTCCCTCGATCATACGCCGCCCTCCCGCGGCACAAACAACCGTTTGAAAACCGAAATCGCATACTTGTCCGTCATGGACGAAAGATAATCGCATACCGCACGGGACGCGCCCTCCCGTTCCCAGACGCCGTGATAGACGGCGGGCAATTCGTCGGGGTGCGCCGTGAAATATGTATAGAGCTCGCAGAGCATTCTCTCCGCGCTCTCCTGAATGAGCTTATTCGCGTGCTCGTAGACGCGTTCGAACATGAACGAACGCAGATCGTCGAGCGCCGCCTGTTTCTCCTCCGACATCCGCACGAACGCTTGTCCTTCCGACTCCCGTACGACGTCGAGGATCGCGGTATTGATGCGTTCGCTGGTATCCTTTCCGAAAACGCGCACCGCCGACGGAGGCAGCTCGTCCGCGCGCAGAAACCCGGCGCGGATCGCGTCCTCAATATCGTGATTGATATAGGCGATCCGATCGGCGAGAGACACCGCCGCTCCCTCCAACGTAGAGGGCTTGCCGCTCTTCGTATGATTGACGATCCCGTCGCGGACTTCGTAAGTCAGATTGAGCCCCTTTCCGTCCTTTTCCAACACGTCCACGACGCGAAGCGACTGTTCGCTGTGGCGGAAGCCGTTCGGGGAAAGTTTTGCAAGCACCCGTTCGCCGACGTGCCCGAAGGGCGTATGCCCCAGATCGTGACCGAGCGCGATCGCCTCCGCGAGATCCTCGTTGAGCGAAAGACAGCGCGCGATCGATCGGGCGATCTGACTTACGTCCAGCGTGTGCGTGAGACGGGTGATATAATGATCCCCGTCGGGCGCGAAGAATACCTGCGTTTTGTTTTTCAAACGCAGGAACGCTTTGGAATAAACGATACGGTCTCTGTCGCGCTGAAAATCGGTGCGCATGGAACAAGGCTCTTCCGCTCTCGCTCTTCCCGCGGTTTCGGACGATTTCTTCGCATAGGGCGACAGAAACGCGTTTTCTTTTTCGTAAGTCTTTTCCTTCATCATCTGTTATTTCGACGAAAAGAGAAAAAACTCCTCTTTTTTTATAAAATTTTTCAAATAAAAAACCCGCCGTTGACGGCAAGCGTCTGTCCCGTCACGTACCCGTTCTCCGCCAGAAAGAGCACGGCGGCGGCGACCTCTTCCGCGCGCCCCTCTCTGCCCGCGGGAATCTCCTCGCAGAGCGCCCTGCGCTCCTCCGCCGAAAGCCGCGCGTTCATCTCCGTGTCGATCACGCCGGGCGCGACGCAGTTGACGGTCACGACGGGCGCGAGCTCTTTGGCGAGCGCCTTGGTAAACGCGATGACGGCGCCCTTCGTCGCAGAATAGGCGCTTTCGCAACTTCCCCCCGTCTGTCCCCAGACGGAGGAGACGTTCACAATCGCGCCTTTCCCCGCGGAGAGCATCTTCTTCGCCGCGTGTTTGCAACAATAAAACGTGCCGCCGACGTTGACCGCGAACAGCCTGTTCCATTCCTCCGCCGTCGTGTCCTGCACCTGACGGAAAAGGGATACGCCCGCATTGTTCACGAGCAGATCGACGGTAGGCATGTCCGCGACGACGCGCGTGACCGCCTCTTCGTCCGAAACGTCCGCCCGCAAAAACGAGACGGAGGGCAGCTCCCGCGCCGCGCGCTCCGCCGCCTCCTCGTCCTTTGAATAGAGCGCGGTGACGGCATACCCGTTGCTTGAAAGCGCCCGACAGACCGCAAAGCCGATGCCGCGCGTACCGCCCGTCACGAGCGCGCGCTTCATTCCGGTTTCTCCGAAAGCCCGACGATTTCGCGCGCCACGTCGTCCACCGTCTTTCCGTCCGTATCCACGATGAAATCGGCGACGTGTTCGTAAATCGGCGTCCTGACTCGCAGAAGCTCGCGCAGCGTCTCCGCGGTCTTGCCCGTATTTTTGAGAAGGGGGCGCGTTTCGTCCGCGCGAACGCGTTCGATCAGCGTTTCAAACTTTGCGCGGAGAAAGATAATTTTACCGTTTTTCTTCAACAATTCGCTGTTTTCCGTTTTCAGAACGAGCCCGCCGCCCGTAGAGATGACGAGACGATCGAGCTGAACGAGCTCCTTGACGACGTCCGTTTCGATCGAACGGAAGTGCGCCTCTCCGTAATATTCAAAAATGTCGGAAATTCTGCCGTGTCGGTCGCTGATCACGACGTCGGTATCGAACCATCTTCTGCCCGTCAGTTCCGCGATCCGCACGCCCACGCTCGATTTTCCGACTCCCATCATGCCGCAAAGTACGATATTCATAAGCGGAAACTCTCCAAGGCAAGTTTATAGCTGTTCTTTCCGAACCCGAGAATTTCTCCGCGGCAGACCTCCGTCAGAACGGATTTTTTGCGGAACTCCTCCCGCGCGTGCACGTTGGACATATGCACCTCCACGACGGGTACGCGAATGGAAGCGATCGCGTCGCGAATGGCATAGGAATAGTGCGTGAACGCGCCCGCATTGAGCACGATCCCGTCGTACGCGCCGTCCGCTTCGTGCAGTCTGGAACAGATCTCTCCTTCCAGATTGCTTTGGAAGAACTCCGCCTCGTCGCCGCGTTCCGCGCAGAACGCCGCAAGTTCCGAATTGATTTCCTCCAACGTCTGCACCCCGTACACGCCTTTTTCGCGCCGCCCCGTCATATTGAGGTTGACACCGTTGAGTACCAGAAATTTCATCTTATGCCTCCCGATATTTTTTCCATAACCTTTTCGCTTCCCCGTCGGACGGTTCGCGTCCCAGATAAATACAGTCCGCCATATACGCCTGATAGAAGAGCATCGAGGCGCCGTTGACCGTCTTTTTCCCGAGCGAGTCGGCAATCCGCAGAAATTCCGACTGCGACGGAACGTAGATGAGATCGACCGCCGTTCCGCAAGCGCGGAGCAACCGTTCGTCCACGGGCGAAATCTCCCCGTTCTCCCAGGCGACGGACGGCGTCCTTCCGACCGTCTTGTGCATGCCGATTCCGGTACAGTTCACGACGACGTCGAACGGAGCGAACGGCACGCGTTCGAGCGGCGTAAACGCGGGAAACTCGGCGTGAACCGCTGCAAGTCTCTCCCGATCCCGCTCGTAGGCGTACGTTTCCGCGCCTGCGTCCAATAACTTTTTGATACAGCTTCTGCCAGCGCCGCCCGCGCCGAGCACGAGCGCTTTTTTCCCGCCGACGCTTACGCCCGCGTTCGCGAGCATCAGAAGAAACCCGAACCCGTCGGTATTGTAACCGACCGATTCCCGACAGAGCACGGTATTCACCGCGCCGAACACGGGCGCGTCGCCGCGCAATTCTCTGAGATAGGGAATCATCTCCTCCTTAAAGGGAATGGTCACGTTGATCGCGTCGTAGGCGGCGAGCACGTCCCCGATTTTTTCGCCGAACCGTTCGGGCGGAATGGAAACGGCGTCGTAAGAGCACGTCTCTCCCAGCGCGTTGAAAATAAAGCGGTGCATCTGCGGACTCTGCGATTGCGACACGTCCTTTCCGATGACGGCAAGTTTCATCATCCGATTTTCTCCTCCAAACGTAAAAGTTCCGCGCCGTAAACGGCAAAGGGCAGATTCAACAGTTCGTACCGCCCCTTTGCGACGGGCGCCGTTAGCGTAATCGTATCGTTGTCTCCGTTCTTTTTATCGAGTTTCGCATACTCGATCGCCGCGGCAACGGGCGGATATTGGAACTCCGCTCCCAGAACCTTGCGGACGAGCGACTGCAAGCGGTCGAGATACGCCCCGTCGCAGGAACAGTATTTCCGCGCGAGCTCCGCTTCGTACAACATTCCCACGAGCACGTATTCTCCGTGCGAATATTCGCCGTGAACGAGCTCCACCGCATGCCCCGTCGTATGTCCGAGATTGAGCGATTTTCTCAGTCCCGTCTCCTTTTCGTCCTCTTCGACGACGCGCGCTTTATGCGCGATATTCAACGGCACGACGGAAGCCAAAAACGCTCTGTCGAACAGGTTCTCTTCGTTTTCGCACAGCAGATCGAAGAGATCCGCGTTCAGCGCGCCGTGCTTTACGATCTCGCCCAATCCGCAACGGATCTCCCGTTCGGGCAACGTTTGGAAAAATTCGCTGTCCGCAAGAACGACTTCGGGCTGTTTGAACGCCCCGACGATATTTTTATACTTTCCGAAGTCCACCGCCGTCTTTCCGCCGACGGAAGAATCGACTTGCGCGAGCAAGGTCGTCGGAACCTGAACGCAGTCGATGCCGCGCATATAGAGCGCGGCGGCAAGCCCGCCGACGTCCCCGACGACGCCCCCGCCGACCGCATACAGACAGGCGCCGCGGTGCAACCCCGCTTCCGCCATCTTTCCGAGAAGCGCGAACAGCGTTTCCGGCTGTTTGTACCGTTCCCCCGCAGGCATCGCGAAACGGGGCGCGCCGTCGGTCAGCGCGGAAATCTGATCCCCGTACAGCCGATCGACCGTTTCGTCCGTGAACACGAAGTTCTGCGCGTGCCGTTTGACGTAGACGGGCAACTCCTCCGCCGCGCCCTTGCCGCACCTGACAACGCTCTTCGACGCCTTTTCGCGCAGATTCAGTACGATTTCCTTCATTGCGGAAGCCTCCCGTAGCGTTCGGTCAGTTCGGGCATGGTATCGCCGCCCAGCCGTTCGAGCACGACGGCGCACAGCTCCGCCGCTACGACGCTCTCCAAAACGATCTCGCAAGCCGCAATGGCGCACACGTCGCTCCGCTCCGTCGCGGCGCGGACGGGTTCGCCCGTCAGGTAATCCACCGTATTCAGCCCGCGCATGAGCGTGGGAATGGGTTTCTTCGCCGCGCGCAGAACGATCTCCTCGCCGTTGGACATGCCCCCCTCGATTCCGCCCGCGCGGTTGCTTCTGCGATAAAATCCGCGCGCATCGTCGCGGTATATCTCATCGTGCACTTCGCTTCCGAACCTCTTCGCGACGCCGAATCCGAGCCCGACTTCCGCGCCCTTGATCGCCTGTACGCTCATCATCGCGCCGCAAAGCCGCGCGTCGAGCTTCTGCGCATACGTCATGCAGCTTCCGAATCCGCTCTTCAAACCCCGTATGCGCAATTCCACGGCGCCGCCGCAGGTGTCGCCCCTTTCCTGCGCCTCGTCGATCTTCGCCATGGCGCGTTTCTGCGCTTCGGCAGACACCATGCCGAGCTCGGGCAGCCGCCCGCGGATCTCGTCAAACGTATAGACGCCCTCGTCCTCTACGCCGCAAACTTCGCGGACGTAGCCCGTAATCTCGATTCCGAGTTCTTTCAGCAGCCGACGGCAGACGCTTCCCGCGGCGACGCGCACCGCCGTCTCGCGCGCGGAAGAACGTTCGAGAACGTTCCGCGCGTCCTCGTGCCCGTATTTTTTCACGCCCGTCAGATCGGCGTGTCCGGGGCGGACTTTCGTCAGCCGACGCGCGGACACGTCGCAACCCTCGGGCGCCATGTACGGCTCCCAATTCCGATAATCCCGATTCCAGACCGCGAGCGCGACGGGACTGCCGAGCGTCGTCCGATTGCGCACGCCCGCAAGAATCTCCACCCGATCGGTCTCGATTTTTTGCCGCGCGCCCCTGCCGTATCCGCTCTGGCGGATCGCCAGATACGCGTTGATCTCCTCTTCGTCCACGGTCAACAGGGAGGGAAGCCCTTCGATGATGGCAAACAGTCCCTTTCCGTGCGATTCTCCCGCTGTGGTAATTTTCATAAGTTACTCCGTATAATCCGTATAAACGGTGTATTTTCCGTCCGCAACGACGATCACGACGTCGCCGAGTTCGTCCGTTCTATAAATTTCGCACCCGCTTTCCGAGAGCCTTTTCAGAGCGCTCCCCGCAGGATGCCCGTAAAAATTCCCCCGACCGCAGGAAACGATCGCCGTCTCCGCGCCCAGCAAGCCGAGCCATTCCTCCGAGGAAGAACCGCCCGATCCGTGATGCGCCGTTTTAAGAATATCCGTCTCGTCGAGACGGACGACGTATTCCCCTCTGTCGAACAGCGTTTCGTCCAAAGCGTATTCCCGCGCGAGTTTGCCCTCCCGCTCCGCGGAGACGTCTCCGCAGAACACCGCGTTCACACCCTCGTAAGAAAAGAACAACGTCGCGGACGATTCGTTATGATCCGTCTCCCCCGCAGAATAGGGGGAAATGCAATTGAGATACGCGCCGGAGGGACGGGCGATCACGTCGTAACGCGTAACCGTCTGCGTCGGGCAACCGATTTCTTCCGCCGCGCGCAATATAGCGCGGTATTCCGCCGCGTCTTCGCCGAGGACGGGCAGATAGAGCGCGTCCGCGCCGAAACATTGCAATAACTCCGTCATACCGCCGTAATGATCGGCGTCCGCGTGCGTCACGAGCAGACTGACCGCCGTCGGCGCAAGCCCTTTGAGATAGCGGATGATTTTATTCCGCGATTCCCAAGAACCGTCGCCCGCGTCGATCACGAGCACGTCGCCGTCGGGAAATTCGACGATCGTACAATCCGCCTGTCCGACGTCGAGAAAGTGAAGCCGAGCGCTCCCTGCGGCGCGCGCAGGAAGTTTCGTCGCGGGAAGCAAGGTGCGGAACGGAAAGAGATATTCCGCCAACGCGAACGCCGCGAAGATCAGAATCATGAGCGCGACCATCAACGCTTTGCGGACCTGCGCTTCCCGATGCGGATTCTTTCTTTTAACGGCGGGCATACCCGCTCTTTGCGATCGCGTCTTTCAATTCGTCCATACGCGAACTCGCCTCCTGATAGCCACGCTCGAACATCTCGTCCATCGCCGCGCGGGAGACGTCCGTCGCGCGAAAGCCTTTCAAGTCGGGACGAAGCATAAAATCGCACGCTTCGTATCCCCTCGTCTTGCTGTCGTCCAGATAACGGACGGGCGTAAACGCGCTGATCGCCGAGCCGATGAGGCGGGAAATTCCGTTCCGCTCCTCGGGCGGCGTCGCATAAGCGGACAGATCGCACCCCACGACGAAATCCGCGCCCATATTTTTACAGACGTCCGCGGGGATCGCATTGGAGAACGCTCCGTCCACCAATCGTCTCCCGTCGATTTCCACCGCGCGGAAAAAGGGCGGAATCGCGGCGGAAGCCGTCGCCGCTCGCGCCGTCCTGCCGCTGTCGAGCAAAACTCCCTCGTTGGTATCCGCGTCCGTCGCCCAAGTCGCGAACGGCAAAGACAGATCGGTAATATCGCCTTCGAGATAGCTCTCCAAAAAATCTTCGACGAACTTCGTATCTGCAAACGGGCGAAGATTGCGGGAAAATTCCTTCACGTTCAGCGTGCGGATGATCTCCACCATATCCGAGGAAGAAAATCCCTTCGCATACAGCGCGCCCGCGATCGCGCCGATGGACGTTCCCGTAACGATCTGAAAGCGCAATCCCGCTTCCTCGAACGCCTTCAACGCGCCCAGATGCGCCATTCCTTTCGCGCCGCCGCTGCCGAGCGCCAATCCGAGCTTCGGCGTGGGCTTCCCGCGCGAAAATAACGATTTCAGTTTTCCGAAAAAGCCCATGTTTCCCTCCGCTCCTTTTATTTTACACTTTTTTCCGCGAAAAGTAAACCGCTTTCCGCTTTTTTCCCGCTAATTACGGTCGATTTATCAAAAAATACTTGTATTTTTCTGATTGAGGTTATAAAATAAGAATATGCAAAAAATCGCTTCTTATTTCAAAACCGTATCCCGACGCACCCTTCTCTCCGCGGCGGTGACGGCGGTCGTCATAGCGGCGCTTCTCGTCGGCGTCGTGCTTCGCGCCGTCGATTATCGGAAAGGAATCATCGACGCCGTTGTCCTCAGACGAACGCTGATTTACGCCGCCAACTGCGTCTTTCTCATCGCGCTGATCTTTCTCGCGCAACGGCTCTTCCGGATCCGCTTTCCGTTCTATCTCGAAAGCACGCTCGTCGTCTTTTGTTTCCTCTGTCTGGGCGGCGGCACCGTCTATCTTCTGTATGCGAAACTTTCTTTCTGGGATAAAATTCTGCATACGTTGAGCGGATTTTTGTTCACCGCTTTCGGGCTTTCGGCGGCGATCCCGCTCACGGAGGGACTTCCCTCCTATCGCCGCAGACTCGCGGTATGTCTGATCGTCGCCTTCTTCTTCTCGCTTGCCGTCGGCTACGTCTGGGAAATCTACGAATATTCCGTAGATTCGCTGTTCGGGAGCAATCTGCAACGCTGGCAGGAAAGCGTGATCGAGATCTTCGAGGACGGCACGGCGCTCATTGCCGATCCGCGCGGCTATGCGATCCGCGATACGCTGACGGATATGATCGTCAATCTCATCGGAACGGTACTCTTTACCGTCTGCGTCCTTGCCGCTACGCTCCGCCGTCCCGACCGGTTGAACGGTATGGGCATGAAACTTCGCAGTCGCGCACAATGCAATCACGCCCGCCGAAACGATACGACCGATTGAACGGAACAAACGTGAAACTTCGCGAACCCGTCGCCCGATCTTCTGAAAACAAGAACGCGGCGCGGCGACTGCGTAACAAGAAACCGCCCGACGGAAGAGGTACGGAAGCGCTGATTCCGAACGCCGCGCCGAGGGCGGTTTTTCCATGCCGAAACAACGTCAGAGCGCGATCTCCATGCCGTCGTACGCCGCGGTCATCGCGTATTGCGCCTCCGCGCGCGCGACGTTTTCGGGCGACGGAACGCCGTTATGAGAGAAGTGCGTCGCCACCCGAACCGTGCGTTCGTCGGCGACTCCGGATTTCAGAAAGCGTTCGTACAGCTCCTTGTTTTCTTCCAGACACATATGCCGCCGCGGTTGCGGAGCGGCGTCGAAGAGAAAGGTACAGTCGAAGTTGATGAGATCGACTCTTCCCGCGCGCGCAAGCGCGGAAACCGTCTCGTCTGGAAGCATGCCCGTGTCCGTCAGATGCAGAACGCGTTTTTCGCCCTTCTCAATGAGAAAGACGAAGGGGTTTTCAGAAGAATGGCGCGCCTTTAACGGGAGCACGCGATACGCGCCGAACGCCGTCTCTTCAAACGCGGTCAGAAGATGCAGGCGGATTCCCTCCCCGATCTCCCTGCGCATTTCCCGTCTCGTGCACTCCGCAAAGACCTCCGCGACCTCGCGGTTTCCGTAAACGTCGAGCGTGGGAGAGGTGAGATTTTTGCCGTATTTATAGCCGCGCAGGATAAAATCGTGCGCGTAAAAGTGATCCATGTGCGAATGGGTAACGAGAAGATACCTGACGGCGGAGAGATCGATTCCGAACCGCGCCGCATGGTAAAACGCGTCGGGAGGAAAATCGACGGACAGATCCCCGTCGATCAGAATCTGCGAACGGGAACGAATCTCCCTGCCGCCGCGCTCGCGGACGCCTTTGCAGTAATCGCAATTACAGAACAGCGCGGGCACTCCTTCCGCCGCGCCCGTTCCGAGATAAGAAATTTTCATACTCACACTTCGTAAATAATCGTTACGGGACCGTCGTTCGCCTGCTCGATCTGCATATCCGCGCCGAACACGCCGAGTTTGACGGGCACGCTTGCGCGCAGTTTTTCCGCCGCATACGAATATAATTCGTTCGCCCGTTCGGGGCGCTCCGCTTCCGTGAAGGACGGACGGTTGCCTTTTCTGACGTCTCCGTACAACGTAAACTGCGACACGAACAGAATTTCCCCTCCCGCTTCCGAGACGGACAGATTCATCTTTCCCGCGCCGTCCTCGAACACGCGCAAAGCGGCGATTTTTTTCGCGCACTGCTCCGCCTGCGCCTCCGTATCTCCCGTCCGTACTCCGAAAAAAACGACGAGCCCGCATCCGATCTCGGAGACGGGCTTACCGTTTACTTTCAGCGTCGCATATTTCACTCTCTGCGCGACGAATTTCATGAGATTAAACTCTGCTCATATATTCGCCCGTACGGGTATCGATCCGAATGGTATCCCCTTCTTCGACGAACATGGGAACCTGGAAAGTCGCGCCCGTCTCGACCTTGGCGGCTTTCGTCGCGTTGGTCGCGGTATTGCCCTTCACGCCCGGTTCCGCTTCGACGACTTTCAATTCGACGAAGTTTTCGGGATCGACGGAGAACGCGTTGCCGTAGAGGAACTTCACGGTAACGGTATCGTTCTCGCGGATATAACGGAGCGCGTCCTCGACCTGACTGAAATTGAGCGGCGTGAGGTTAAACTCCTCGTCCATGAAATAATAGAACTCGCCGTCCGTATAGGAATAGGTCATTTTTTTGGTTTCGACCTGCGCCGTTTCGAGTTTGGCGGTGGGGTTAAAGGTCTCGTCCGAAAGGACTTGTCCCGTTACGACGTTTTTGAGCGTGCAACGGACGAACGCCGCGCCCTTGCCGGGTTTTACGTGCTGGAACTCGGTGACCGTATAAACGCCGCTCTTATATTCAAACGTAACGCCCTTTCTGATGTCGCCTGCCAAAATCTGTGCCATATTGTTTGTTCTCCTTCAAGAATTTAAGTATTCATTCAAACCGCTATCAGAGGATAACGAGTTTTTTCTCCGTTTGATTCATGAACGAACGCACCTTTCCGTCCGCCATATAACAGCTGTCCTCGATCCGTATTCCGAACTCGCCCGCAAAATAGACGCCCGGCTCGTCCGAAAACACCATTCCGTCGCGCAGAACCGTCTCCCCGCGCGGCGAAAGATTGGGCGCTTCGTGAATATTCAGCCCGATGCCGTGCCCCAGCGAATGGGTAAAATACTCCGCAAGCCCCGCCTCGCGCAAACGATCGCGCGCGACGGCGTCCGCTTCCTTTCCCGTCATTCCGGAAACCACCCGTTCTTTCACGAGCTCGTGCGCCGCATATACCGCGTCGTACGCCTTTTTGAACGCCGCGTGCTTTCCGTCGTCGCCGAAGAGAAACGTTCGCGTAACGTCCGAACAGTATCCGTTTACTTTACAGCCGAAATCGATGAGGACGGCGTCTCCGAACCGCAGACGGGTTTCGCCCGTCTCGTGATGCGGCACGCTTCCGTTCGCGCCGAACGCACAGATCGTATCGAACGAAGTGCCCGACGCGCCCCTCTTTCTCATCTCGTATTCGAGACGGGCGGCGACCTCCGTCTCCGTCATACCTTCCCGTATTTCGGGCAGGAGCGCGAGAAAGGCGGCCTCGGCGATCGCGCACGCCTTGGAAATTTCCGCAAGTTCCCGCTCGCTCTTGATCAGCATCGCATCCGTAAACGCGGGCATGGAGTCCTTTAATTGCACACCCAACGCTTCCAGCTTCCGGTATTCCGTCACGCTCGTCAGTTCAAACGGAACGGCGACCGTCCGATACCCCGAAAGCAACTGTTCCGCAAGCGCATACGATCCGTTACGAACTTCGATTCCGCTGCCGTCGAGCGCTTTCTCCGCGGCTTCGACGTATCGGGAATCGGTGACGAAGAGCCGTCTTTCCCCGTCGATCAGGACGAATCCGTCCGTCGAATAGAATCCCGTCAGGTAACGACGAAGATAATCCGTCGTCGTATAAAGCGCGTCCGCGCCCGCCGCACGGTAGATTTTGGAAAGCCTCTCCGTAAGCATGCTCTCATTATATCAAAAAACGTTCTTCAAGTCAACGGATTTTATGCTTTTTCGTAAATCCGCTTCATTTCCGCGGCGTCCTCCGCCTGCGTGCCGTCCGATTCGCTCACGATATACGGTTCGAGCTTCAACTCGTGCAGCGTCTCGGCGAGCGGTTCAAATTCAGGGCCGTATATTTCGTCCGCGAACGTCAGATGCTTGATCTCGCCCTTCGCGCCGTACATGATCTTGGAAAAATGGACGTGAAAATGTTTCATGCGCTCGTAACCGAGCCGCTCCAACATGTATTCGAGCAGTCGCCTGTAATCCGCCGCCGTCTTCAAAGAACCCTGTTCCCGCGCGTTCACATGCCCGAAATCGACGCACGGGATAAAGATCGGATCGATTTCGCAGAACGCCGTAATCTCTTCCACCGTGCCGATCTGCGCCTGTTTTCCCATCGTCTCGGGGCAGAAGATGCAATCCTGCAAACCGTTCAGATACAGATAGTCGCGCAACGTTTTCAACCGTTCTACGGTGCGGGCGACCGCCGTTTCGCGCGAATCTTTCCCCTGCGCGGCGGGATGGAATACGCACCGCTTCCCGCCGAGCAGCTTCAACGTCTTTCCGCTGTCTAAAACGTACCCGTAGGATTTTGCCGCCATTTCGTCGTCGGGATTGGCGAAATTGATAAAATAGGGCGCGTGAACGGAAATTTCCACGCCCGCCTTAGAAAAGGCTTCCCCGATCGAAATCGCTTTCGCCTCGGTCATGCGTACGCCGCGCCCGAAAGAATACTCGAAACAGTCAAGACCGCGGCTCTTAACGTACGCCGCCGCTTCTTCGCTGTGCGAATGTCCTTCCGCAAAAAAACTGTCCGAATTCCCGCTCGGTCCGAATTTAATCATCTTTCACTCCTTGTCTTTTGCCGCAACCGCTCCTCTTTCGGAACGCCGAACGCTTCTCCGTCCGACGCGCCGTCCGCACTCCGGTCAACGCGCGGCGCGCAACCGCCCGATATCCGTCTCTAATTGCGCCTTTAACCCGTCCGCGTCCGAAAATCCGATCACGGGACGATAAAATTCCGTCGGAAAGAGCCGCACCGTCTTTCCGTATAAATCCCCCGAAAAGCCGTCCAGATACGCCTCCGCTTTTTTCTCGTTCACGCCGAACGTCGGGCGCGCGCCGATATTGAGAATCGCGGGAAACCGCCCGCACGGCGTTTCGGCATAGCCGCCGTAAACGCCCTCCCTGACGAGCCGCTTCGCCGTCGGAAGGGTGAGATTGACGGTCGGAAACCCCAGCGTCCGCCCGACGCGCCTGCCGTGTTCGACCGTACCCTGTATAAAATACGGCACGGTCAGAAGCGCGTTCGCCTCCGACATGCTCCCCTCGGAAAGCAAGATCTTGATTCGCGAAGAGGAGACCTTTTCGCCGCCGCAGCTCCTCAGAGACAACACCTCGACGGCGCAGGGCGCAACGCGTTTCAACAGTTCCGGCGTTCCCGCCGCGTCCTTCCCGAATCGGAAATCCTCGCCGCAAATCAACGCTTCGACGGAAAAGAGCGAAAACAGCTCGTCCAGAAACGCTTCCGCCGTCGTATTTTTCAGCGATTCGGAGAACGGCATTTCATACGAAAACGAAAGCCCTGCCCGTTCGTAGAGATATTCCCGCTCCGCGAACGTGAACAGGTCGCCTCCCGTCTTTCCGCCCGATATGGAAGTCACTCCTACGGGCAACCCGTATTTTCCCGCGGCGGCGATCAGTTCGGCATGTCCGACGTGAATCCCGTCAAACCCTCCGAGAAGCAGAACGCAACGCCCGACGAACCCTTCTCCCCGCGCAAGCGCTTTCAACATAATTTCGTCTGAATTTTCACCTGCCCGTCCGCAACGCGCGCGAGCCCGTAAAATTCGCTCCCCCGATATACTTTGTAATCGCCGTCCGCTTCGGAGCACGGCAAGCGCACGCCGTGAAAGAGCCGTTCGTCCGCGTCCTTCAAAACGGGAAACGGCAACACCGCCTCCGTGGGAATCAAAAACTCCGAGACGTTCTCCTCCGTAAGGTCATCGAGCGAAACCGCCGCATCCGCCGTGAAAATTCCGCTCTGCGTGCGTTCGAGACGGCTCATGTATCCGACCGTTCCGCACGCTTCGGCGACGTCGCGCGCGAGCGAGCGGATATACGTTCCCGCGCCGCAGACGATCTCGAACGCGAACTCGTCGGGAGCGGTCTGTTCCGTCATGTCAAACCGATCGATCCGCACCGTTTTCGGCGGGAGGGAGACCGTCTCGCCCGCCCGCGCGATCCGGTAACCGCGCCTTCCGTTTACGCTCTTCGCGCTGTACAGAGGCGGAACCTGACTGATTTCGCCGACGAACTTCGCAAGCGCCGCGGCGATTTCCTCCGCCGACGGCACGCGCCCTTCTCCGAAAGGCGTTCCCTCACGGTCGAGGGTATCCGTCGTCCGACCGAACCGAAACCGCGCGCGGTAAATTTTCGTCTTGGAGAGAAAATAATCGAACAGCCTCGTTGCGTTTCCCACGCCGACGGGTAAAACGCCGCAGGCGAGCGGATCGAGCGTACCCATGTGCCCGCAGGGCGTATGCGTCAGCCGTTTTACGAGATTGACGACGGAGGCGGACGATCTTCCCTCCGCTTTATAAACGTTGAGAAAACCCGTCATACCTCCTCCAAATACTGTGAAACGGTATAGCGCAATTTATCGAAAATCTCTTCTATCTCGCCGAAGAGCATACAGCCGGAGGCGAGGACGTGCCCGCCGCCCCCGTAAGTCGCCGCGACGCGGTTGACGTTCACGGAACCTTTGGAGCGGAGAGAAGCTTTATACTGCCCTTTCCGCATTTCGAGCAACGAAACGCTCACCTCCACCGTTTCGACGGTGAGCGCGAAATCGACGAAGCCCTCCGTCATGTCCGCGGTCGCGCCGTACTTTCTGAGCATTTCCTGCGTCACGACGGCGACGGCGAGTTTCTCTCCGAGGAAATAACGGAGGTTTCCGATGACGGAAGCGTACAGCTCCGCCCGCGCGCGCTTCTGCTTGCGGAAGAGATGATAGGTGATCGAATCGACGTCCGCGCCTGCGTCGGCGCAGAGCGCGGCGGCGCGAAAGGTGTCGCCGTTCACGTCGCTGTGCGAAAAATTCCCCGAATCGGTCACAAGCCCCGTCATCAGCGCGGAAGCGATCTCTTTGTCGAACGGAACGCCCATTACGGTCAGCAGTTCCGCAACGTTTTCGCAGTTCGCGCTACGCTCCCGCACGAAATTATACTTTGCGTAACGGGTGTTGGAGACGTGATGATCGACGTTGACGGTGAGTTTCCTGCGCGCGCCGCTGAGATAGATCTCCTGCAACGCGCCGAGTCTCGCCTCGTCGCTCGAATCGACGCAGATATACGCCTCCGCGTCGAGCGTCGGCATACGCAAAATCCGCTCCGCGCCTGCGAGATAGAAAAATTTTTCCGGAATCTCCCCGTCGTTGACGAGCTGGTTTTCGATTCCGATACGGGAAAGAGCGCGGGAAAGCGCAATTCCGCTACCCAACGTGTCGCCGTCGGGGCGGGTATGCGTAAAAATCACCGCGCTCTTTATTGATTTCAATACGTTTGCTATTTCTTCAATCGTGTTCAAGGTTCAATCGTCCTTATGCAATTTACGGAACAGCTCGTCCATCTTCGAGCCGTATTCCATGCTCTCGTCCTCGTAAAAGGACAACACGGGCACGGTGCGCATGCGCATGACTTGCGCCAGCTCGTGACGGATGAATCCCGCGTTCTCCCGAATCAAAGAGAGCGTGCGCGCTTTTTCCTCGGCGTTCGCGGCGTAAACGCTGACGTATATTTTCGCCGTTTTCAGATCGGGCGCGACGTCCGCGGACGTCACGCTGACGAGTCCTTTCATTTCGGGTTCTTTATTTTTCAACGCTCCCGAAAGAATGGTCGCGATCTCTCTGCGATACTCGCTGTCCAACCGCTGCGTGCGGGAATTTTTCATGCCTGCTTGATCTCCTCAATCATATAACATTCGATGAAGTCGCCCACTCGGATCTCGTTGAACCCTTCGATCGCACAGCCGCATTCGAAGCCGTAAGCGACTTCTTTCACGTCGTCCTTGAACCGTTTCAACTGCTTGACGTTGCCCTCGACGATCATCACGTCCTCGCGGTAAATTCTCAGTTTTCCGCCGCGAATGAGCTTTCCTTCCGTAACGTAGCAACCTGCGACCGTACCCACGCCCGTGATGTTGAACGTCTGACGGACTTCGCATTTGCCCATATAGATCTCCTGATATTTGGGACTGAGCATGCCTTTGAGCGCCGCTTCCATATCGTCGAGCAATTCGTAAATGATCCGATAACTGCGCACGTCCACTTTACTGCGTTCCGCAAGCGCCTTCGCCTTGCTGTCGGGACGAACGTTGAATCCCACGATGATCGCGTTGGAGGAATCTGCCAGCATCACGTCGCTCTCCGTGACCGCGCCCGCGCCCGAATGAATGACTTTGACCTTCACTTCCTCGTTGGAAAGTTTCTCCAAGGACTGCTTCACCGCTTCGACCGAGCCCTGCACGTCGCCCTTTACGATGACGTTGAGTTCCTTGATCTTGCCCTCCGCAACCTGCGCGAACACGTCGTCGAGCGTGATCTTCGCCTGTTCTTTGATCATAGATTCGCGCTGACGGTTCTTACGCTCTTCCTGAACCTGTTTCATGAGCGCCTGTTCGACCGCAAAGATCGCGTCGCCCGCGTTGGGAACGTCTTCGAGACCGAGCACGGACACCGCCGTAGAAGGCCCCGCTTCCTTGACGGTTCTTCCCTTATCGTCGATCATGGCGCGCACGCGCCCCATGGTCGTGCCGGAAATGAGGTTGTCGCCCGTGCGCAACGTGCCGTTCTGAACGAGCACGCTCGCCACGGGCCCCTTTCCTTTATCCAACTTGGCTTCGATGATGACGCCGCGTGCGGGACGGGAGGGATCCGCTTTCAGTTCCTGCATTTCCGCCACGAGATTGATGCTTTCGAGAAGGGAATCGATCCCCTCGCCCGTCAACGCGGACACAGGTACCAGAATCGTATCCCCACCCCATTCTTCGGGTACAAGCCCGTATTCGAGCAAGCCCTGTTTCACCTTGTCGGGATTGGCGTGCGGTTTATCGATTTTATTCATCGCCACGATGATAGGCACGTTCGCCGCTTTCGCATGGTTGATCGCTTCCACCGTCTGTGGCATGATTCCGTCGTCAGCCGCGACGACCAGAACGACAATATCCGTCGCTTTTGCGCCGCGTGCGCGCATCGCCGTAAACGCCGCGTGTCCGGGGGTATCGATAAACGTGATCTTCTTCCCTTCGCCGAACGACACGGTATAAGCGCCGATGCTCTGCGTAATGCCGCCCGCCTCGCCCGCGGTAACGTTCGTGGAGCGGATTTTATCGAGAAGCGAGGTTTTTCCGTGATCGACGTGCCCCATGACCGTGACGACGGGCGCGCGCGTAACCGCGTTCTCGCTGTCGTTATCCGCGCCGTGCGCCTCAAACAACGCTTCCTCCGCCGTCTTTTCGGGCTTGTATTCGAGGTCGATTCCGAGCTCCAACGCGATAAACGCCGCGTTGTCGTAATCGACCGATTCGTTCACCGTCTTCATGATCCCCTCGCGGAACAGACGTTTGGTGATCTCTACGGCGCTGATCCCGAGCTTTTCGGAGAGCACTTTGATGGGGATTTCTTTGGTGGTCACGACGGCGTGATCGATGCGAATGGTCTGCGCTTCTTTCTTTACGCCCTTTTTGGCGAAACGCGCCTTTCTATAACCGCTCTTATCCTCATCGAAGTCGCCGATATTCGCGCCCTGTTGCTTCTGCAACGCGCGCTTATTGACGGGACGTTTTTCCACAAACGTCTTGTCAAATTTCTTCGGCGCGGAAAATTCTCTTCTCTGCGTCGGAGCGGGCGCGGGCGCGGAGGGACGAGGCGCAAGGGGGCGCGTCCCGATCGGACGTGCGCCCTGTCCCGCAGGACGGTTGAACCCGCCCTGCCCCTGCGGTCTGCCGAATGCGGGGCGATCGCCCTGAGGACGTCCGGGACGCGCGCCGGGCGTCTGTCCCTGACGCGGCGTATAGACGCGGTCTCCCGCACGGGGACGGTCTGCGCCGCCGTTCGGCGCGGGGCGCTGTTGACGGGGCGGTTGTTGTACGGGGCGGAACGTCGGCTTGTCGGGCTCCGCTTTTTCCGTCTGCGTGTCCGCGGGCGCGGGCGCGGTTTCCTTCGCCGCCGGAACGGATTCCGAAGCGGGAGCGGGAGCGGGCGCGGGCGCGGGCGCGGGTTTGGGCGCGGGCGCGACTTCCGCCTGCGCCGCCTTTTTCGCTTCCGCTTCCTTCCGCGCCGCCTCTTCTTCCGCGCGTTTCGCGGCGAGAGCGCTTTCCATTTCGTTTAATTTACCCAGCAGATCCGCAAGTTTTTTCTCGCTCGACGCGACCGCTTTCTTTAACGCGCCGATCTCGCTGTCGTCCAACAGAGCGCCCAATTTTTCGATATTCTCGTAAGCCATGCCTTAATCCGAACCTCCGATCAATTCCGTAATTTGTCCCTTTCCCGCCTCGCCGAGAATCGCCTCCGCGAGACTTTTATCGCGCACTGCGGCAAGTTTGCAATGCGGCTTTTGTACCAACGTTTCCAGATTTTCCGCCGCCGCGAGCGGACAGGAAAATCTCCGTTTGAGCTTTTCGATCTCTTTTTTCGTATTCTCCGACGCGGAGGGATCCGCGATCAGAAGATACACGTCTTTTTTGACGCAGGCGATCGCATTGACGCCGAGCGTCAGCTTCCCCGCGCGCAGACAGAACCCCAGATAGGTTTCCGTTTTACTTCTTTGCAAGGAACTCCTCCTCGACGCGCAGATACACCTCTTCGCTGACTTCGCAGGAAAACGCTCTGTTCAGAAGACGCTGTTTGCGCAATTTTCCGACGCATTCCGCGCTGTCGCACAGATATGCTCCGCGGCCGGGAAGTTTCCCCGAAAAATCGAGCGACACTTCTCCCTGCGCGTTTTTCACCACGCGCAACATCTCTTTTTTCGGCTTTTCCGCTCTGCATGCGATACACATTCTGAGCGGAATCTTTTTCGTTGCGGGCATTTACTCCTCCGTCGCCGCTTCCGTTTCTTCCGGAACCTGCGTTTCGTCGGCGGACGCGCCGAAATCGAGCTTTGCCGCCGCCGATTCGCTCTTTACGTCGATCTTCCAACCCGTAAGCCGAGCGGCAAGCCGTGCGTTCTGACCGTCTCTTCCGATCGCGAGCGACAGTTTGTCGTCGGGCACGACCGCGATCGCGGATTTCTCGGAGAGCTGCGTTACGGACAGCACCGAGGCGGGCGAGAGCGCCTTCGCGATAAATTCGAGCGGATTCTCGCTCCAAAGAATAATATCGATCTTTTCTCCGCCGAGCGCCTGTACGACGGCGTTCACGCGCGCGCCCCTGTTCCCCACGCACGCGCCGACCGCGTCGATCTTCGGATCTTCGGAATGAATCGCCATCTTCGTCCTGTGTCCCGGTTCGCGCGAGATCGATTTGATGACGACGCTCCCCTGCTTGATTTCGGGCACTTCCTCTTCAAACAGACGCTTGACAAGTCCGGGCGCGGTGCGCGAAACGAGCACCTGCGCGTTTCTTCCGCCGTTGCGCACGCGCTTGACGTACACCTTCAACTGATCGCCCGGTTCGTAGCGTTCGCCCGGCGTCTGATCCTGCGGAAGCATCAGCCCTTCGACCTGCCCCTTTCCGAGATCGACGTAGACGTTCTTGACGTCGATTTTCCGAATGAGCCCCGTCATGAGTTCCCCCTCTTTATCGGAAAACTCAGAGAGCGTGTTGTCGCGCTCCGTCTCGTGCAGTTTTTGCTGAATCACCTGCTTCGCCGTCAACGCCGCGATACGGCTGAACTCCTTCGGAACGAACTCCTCCGTGATCACGTCGCCGGGCTGAGCGGACTTTTTCTTTTCCTGCGCCTCTTCGAGGGAAATTTCCCCGTCGCCGATTTCGTCTCCCTCCGCAACCGTGCGGGAAAGATAAAATTTGATCGTGCTTTTCTCGGGATTGAGCCTGACTTCGACCGTTCCGGATTCCCCCATGTATTTTTTGCATGCGGAAGCCAGCGCGTTTTGAAGCGCCTCGACGAGAATCTCCTCGCTGATCCCTCTCTCCCGTTCGAGCTCGGCAAGCGCCGAGAAGAAGTCCTTATTTACCATGATTTACTCCTTTCGGAACTCTCGTTCCGTCATTATTCAGGCGGCGGGCGACGCCCGCCGCGTTTCCGTTTCGTTTATATTTCGATATAGAGACAGCATTTCGCGATCTTCCCGACGGGAATCCGCGTCTCGTTCTTCCCGTCCGACAGGACGATCTCCTGCCCGTCGTATGAGAGCAGCGTTCCGACGAATTTCTTTTTCCCGTCGATCGGCGCATAGAGCCTGACTTCCGTTTTCTTGCCGAGATTGCGTTCATAGTCGCGCGCCGTTCTGAACGGACGGTCGAGCCCCGGGCTCGAACAGTTCAGCGTATAGGGCTCTCCGAAGGTCGGATCCAGCTCGTCGAGCGGTTCGTCGATCGCATGATGAAATTTTTCGCACGTCACGAGATCGAGCCCGCCGGGCATATCGATAAAGACGGTGAGCGAACGGTCGCGCCCGTTCCACTCCGCGTCCACGATCTCCACGCCCGTCGCCTGCGCGTACGGTTGCAGAAACGCGATGATCTCTTCCGTCGGTTTCGTCCTCATAACCCCCTCTTATAAAGAAATTTGAGAGTGGCGAACCACTCTCAATCTCTTTTTCATCGATTAAGTACCCATATTATACCACGTCGCCGAAATTTTTGCAAGCGTTTTCCGTCAATTCGGCAACGATTTTCTTTCTTTTATCAGTTCGATGAAGATTTTCGCGGTCACGAACGCGTCGTCGTAGGCGCGATGGTGATTGAAACTGAATCCGTAATGATCGGCGACGGTGTTGAGTTTATAATTGGAGAGCCGCAAAAGCTCCTGCGCCAGCGCGACGGTATCGAACTGTCTCTGTTCAAAGAGATACCCCTCGCGCTCCCCGTAATAGCGGATAAACTTATAGTCGAACTGCACGTTGTGTCCGACCAGCACACACCCGTCGCAGAATTTGAAAAAGTCCGCGATGACGTCGGAAATATCGGGCGCGCCGACCAGCATGCCGTCGTCGATGCCCGTCAGTTCGACGATCTCCCGACTCAGACGGACGGGACAGGCGACGAACGTGGAGAATTTCTGACAAATGTTTCCGTCCTCGATTTTCACCGCTCCCACTTCGATGATACGGTCCATCGAACCCGTCGCGGGCGAATTGTTCAATCCCGTCGTTTCGAGATCGAACACGACGAAACGCCCCTTTCTGAAATCGTCGGGAAGCGGTTCCTCCCCGAACATCATCGCCTGCCTGTAATCGCTCGCCTCTTCCGGGAACACCGTCTTGTACGCCGCGGGCACGGGGCGGGAAGGGCGCGTCTCGGGAACGAAATTTTCGGGCGGTCTTCCTAAGTCCACCGCTTTTGCGCGGAACGGGAGCTCGCCGTTATAATTTTCGTTGTCCCCCGTCAGACAGATCACGTCTCCCTGCTTGATCTGCCGCACCTTTTCCACCGTCGCTTTTTTGGAGAAATAGTAAATCCGCGCCTGCGAGCTCCCGTCCTAAATCGTGAAGGAGAAATACGGTTTTCCTTTGCTCGTCTCCCGCTCCGCGACGAAATTCACCGTTCCG
>CAMGEK010000007.1 GCA_946055105.1 uncultured Clostridia bacterium | reverse complement strand
GTCGTCTTGGAAAGCATGCTGAATTCGCCGAGTTTGTACATCGTTCCGCTCCTTTCCTGTGAGAATAATCTATCCCCTTAAAGGAGAGTCAAGCGTTCGGAGAAACTTTTTTCGTTTTTTTAGATAAGGTCGTAATCCGGCCTGTTTTTTATGACGAGAACGAAACGAAACGCAAACCGCGCCCCCGTTCCCGCCTCGTTTTCAATAGACGACCAGAAGAAATCCCAAAACGACGCCGAGAAAGAGCGAAAACGCGGGCAGCTTGCTCTTCCACATGAGAATGGATTCGGGCAACAGTTCTCCGAACACGACGTACAGCATTGCGCCGCTCGCGAATCCCAGAGACAGTTCGAGCATGACGTCGTTGATTCCGCCGAGCGCGTACCCCATGACCGCGCCGACAACGGTGGGAAGTCCGCTCAACGCGGTGAGCAGGATCGCCTTCCCCTTGCCCATTCCGCCCGAAATCAAGGGCACGGAGACCGCCATGCCCTCGGGTACGTTATGCAGTCCGATCACGATCGCCATGATGAATCCGCTCCCCGTAAAGAGATTGGAAAGAAGATCCTCGGAGATTGCGTAAGACGCGCCGATGACCATGCCTTCGGGCATATTGTGGAGCGCGATCGCGAACATCATGACCAACCCCGCGACGAACAACCGCGATTTTTCGGCGACGTGCGCCTTCAAATGATCGGCGTGAATCAGCTCGTCCAGATCGTCCGCCGTGGCGGGATGATTCCGATCGATATGCGCCACCTCGCGGTTGGTCTTTTTGTCGATCAGCGCGTTCAGGAGATGGATCAATCCGTATCCCGCGACGACCGCCGCCACGACGACCAGCGGCGTATAACCGGGAAGCGCGCCTTGACGCATGAGTTCGACGGGTTCGCTCATCAGTTCGAAACAGACCACGGCGAGCATGATCCCCGCCGCGAACGAGAGCAGCAGACTGACGATTTTATTGGAATCGCGCCGCAATACGGCGCCTAAAACCCCGCCCAGGCCCGTTCCGACGACGCCCGATAAAAACGTAATTCCGATGATTGCTAAGTATTCCATACCGCCATATTATATCATATATGCGTGAAATTGCAAGCGACAGCCCGTCCCGTCCGCACTTTTGCGTAAAATTTTTTTCGCCGCCGCGCGAACCCGTTCCGTCCCCGTTCCCGATCGCGACTTTTCCGCTCGCGCCGACCGCGCCCGCAATCCGCTTTACTTTTTCCGCGCGTTCCGCTATAATAGGCGCATGGGTTACGAAGTTTATTTGAAAAAAGGGGAAGAGAAGCGCCTGCTCGCGGGGCACAGCTGGGTTTATGCCAACGAGACGGCGCGGATCGAAGGAAAGGACAAGAACGGCGCGCTTGCGACCGTCCGCGCGTTCGACGGCAGATATATCGGGAAAGGGTATCTCAATCACGCCTCGAAAATCCTCGTCCGCATCTTTCTGCGCGGCAACGAAGAGGACACGGACGAACTGCTCCGCGCGCGAATCCGCCGCGCCGCCGAATACCGCCGCGCGCTCGGCTACGGGAACTGTTACCGCGCCGTATTCGCGGAGGCGGACGATCTGCCCGCGCTCATCGTGGATAAATACGGCGACTATCTCTCCGTGCAGTTGCTCTCGCTCGGCGTCTACCTGAGAAAGGCGCGCATCGTCGCCGCGCTCGTCGCGGAATTTTCCCCGAAGGGAATTTACGAGCGGTCGGACGTCGCCGTGCGCAAAAAGGAAGGTCTGCCCGAAGAGACGGGCGTTCTCTACGGAGAAGTGCCCGAATGGGTGGAAATCGAAGAAAACGGACTTCGCATGCGCGTCAATCTCCGAAAGGGGCAAAAGACGGGATATTTTCTCGATCAGAAGGAGAACCGCTACGCCGTGCGCCGCTATGCGCGCGGGGAAACGCTCGACTGTTTCTGTAACAGCGGCGGCTTTTCCCTCAACGCCGCGACCGTCGCCGACAGCGTGACCGCGCTCGACGTCTCCGAATTCGCCCTCGAAAACGTACGGGAAAACGCCGCGCTCAACGGATTTTCCAATATCCGCACCGAATGCGGCGACGCGTTTGAAAAACTGCGCGAATACAGAGCCGCGGGCAGAAAATTCGACTGCGTGATTCTCGATCCGCCCGCGTTCTGCAAGAGCGCGAACGAAGTGAAGGACGCCTATCGCGGCTATAAAGATCTCAACCTGCTCGGCTTGAAACTCGTCAGAAGCGGCGGATTCCTCGTCTCCTGCTCCTGCTCGCACTACATGACCTTCCCCCTCTTTGAACAGATGCTCGTCGAAGCGGCGCGCGACTCGGGCAGAAGGGTTCGGAGCGTGGAAATCAAATCGCAGGCGCCCGATCACCCGTCTCTGCTCTGCGCCGAAGAAACGCAATATCTGAAATTCTTCGTTCTGCACGTGGAATAACGATCGCCGCGATTTCGTTCGCTTTTTATAAGTCCGGTTTTTGAGCCGTCGTCATCGCATCGCTCCATAAGAATTTAGCGAGGGAGACCAATATGAAGATCGAATATAAAGACGTTCGTCTTTTTGAACGGAAAGAACTCGAAAGATTGTTTCTTTCGGTCGAATGGTCGTCGGGGCATTTTCCCGAAAAGCTTGTCGTTGCGATGAGAAATTTTGATACGGTTTTTTCCGCTTGGGACGGAGATAAACTCGTCGGAATGATATGCGCTATGGACGACGGAATCATGAACGCCTACGTTCATTATCTTCTTGTCGATCCCGAATATCAAGGCAAAACGATCGGAAGAACGCTTGTGAAGATGGTAAAAGACAAGTATCAGGAATATATGCGTATCGTGGTCGTGGCGTATGACGACGAACTGCGCTTTTACCAAGCCTGCGGATTTGAAAAAAGCAACAACGCTTCTCCGATGTTCATAACGTCGCTATGGACGTAAATCCTTTGCTTCTCGCGTAAAACCCCGAACGCGCGGAGCGCGGAAATCAAACTCCCCGAACGGAAAGCAAAAGAAAAAGGTTAACGAAATTTCGTTAGCCTTTTTTGTCGTCTAAAAGTTTTGACGGCTCGTTCCGTTCCTTTGAAAGCCCGCCGCGCGAATCGGACGGGCGCGGCGACGAGCCGTTATGCGTTACCGTTCCGCGCTTTCCTGCGGATCGGTCTCCTCGGTCACCTCCAACGCTTCGCCGACGGTTGAAGCAAGCAGGTCTGCAAACGCTTTTCCGTCCTCCCGTTCGCCGCGGACGAGAATGACGTCTCCCGCGCGAAGCACCGTTTCTCCGTCCGGAACGATCCGACGCGCGCCGCGCGCCACTTCCACCACGAGCGAATCGGCGGGCCAGAGCACGTCGCGGATCGCGCGGCCGTTGCCGAGAGACCGCTCTCCGACGCGCAAGCGTACCGTGAACCGCTTCACGGAAGCGGGGCGTTCCACGAGGAAATCTTTCAATAATTTTTCGTAAATCGGTTCGGTGCGGAACAGATCGCCCGTCAGATATCCGACCGCGACGCCGAGAATGACGGGCAGAAGAAAGGTAAAATCCCAAGTCAGTTCCACCACCATGACGACGCCCGTGATCGGCGCTTTCACGACGGTCGTGAAGAAGGTCGCCATGCAGATGAGAATGAGAAGATCGCAATGGACGGAATCCATGCCGAACGACATGCAGACGCGACTGACGAGCGCGCCGAGGCATGCGCCCACGGCGAGCATGGGAATGAACGCGCCGCACGGCACGCCCGCGCCCATATTGACGACGGTCAGCAGGAATTTCAATACGAGCACGATGAGCAGCGTTACCCAGACGGGCGAAGAAAAGACGGACTCGACGCCCGCTCCGAACGAGCCGAGCGCCGAAATCAGCTCGTGTCCGCCGCCCATGACGTTGGGCGTGACGAGCGCGCACGCGCCGCCGAGCAGAAAGGGTACGAGCATGACGCCCGTTTTTTTCAGAAACCCGATCTTCCCGAAGCATTTCTTCGCGCCTAAAACCGCAAAATAGAACCCCACGCCCGCAAGTCCGCAGAGCGCGGCGGCGAACAGGATATAGAGATAGTCCGTCGGCTGCGGCGTCGCGAACCCGAACGTCGTCAAAAACGCGCCCGTGGATAAGCCCATCAGCGGTCGGAGCAGATTGCGCGTCAAAACGCCGACGATGACCGAGGAGAACGCGCAGACGAACACCTCGGGCGTAAACCGTTTATGCGCCTCCTCGAAGGCGAACGCCATGCCCGTCAACGGCGCGTTGAACGCGACCGCAAGCCCCGTACATGCCCCGCCCGTGATCTGGTAGCGACGGACGGTCGCGTTCCGACGCAATAACTCGGAAGTCCCGTATCCGCACGCGCCGCCGATCTGAATGCTCGGGCCTTCGCTTCCCGCCGACAGTCCCATAAAGATACAGAAAAGACTGGTCGCGAACATGCCCGTCAGAACGCGCAGCCATCGGAACCCGAACAGCCCGCGCGTCGCGCCCTCCGTCTGGGGAATCCCGCTTCCGCGGATCATGGGGATCGCCTTGACGACGCCGCCCACGACGACGGCGCCCGCCGCCAGCGCGAGAAAGAGCAACGGAATAAACGCGGGATTGGACCTGATCGCTGCGTATACGCCGCGCGCAAAATCCTCGGAAAGCGCGGCAAGCGCGGTGTACAGCGTGACCACCGTACCCGCGAACAATCCCGTCAGCGCGCCGACCGCAACGAGCTGTACCCCGTAATGATACGCCGCGCCTTTAATTTTTTCGATCTTCTTTTTCATGGCTGTCCCGCTTAGTATTTCCGAATATGCCCTATTTTACCATAAATCAAAGGGAAAGGCAACTTTTTCCCGCCGCGCGCCCTCTTTTCCCGCCGACACGATTTTTTATACCGGAGTTAAGCTGTTTTTATACCGCCGCGTCTCGCCGCGCGAAAACGGAGCGGTCTTACGACCGCTCCGCAGTTTTTCCCTTGCGCGAGTGATTAAGCGCTTCGTCCTTTTCCCCTTGCGCGCGCCGTTCCTTGTGCAAAAACCGCGCGTTCTGTTTTTCCCTGATACGGACGGCGAGTTTCTCCGTTATACGGGCGCGAACTGCGCGCGGTAGAGCTCGGCGTACAGTCCTCCCGCGCGGAGCAATTCTTCGTGCGTGCCCTGTTCGACGACGTTTCCATCCTTCATGACGAGAATGACGTCCGCGTTCTCGATCGTCGAAAGCCTGTGCGCCACGATAAAACACGTCCGTCCCGTCATGAGCCGCGCGAACGCGTCCTGCACTTTGCGCTCCGTGCGGGTGTCGATCGAGCTCGTCGCCTCGTCGAGAATGAGCATGGGCGGCAGACAGAGCATCACCCGCGCGATGCAGAGCAACTGTTTCTGTCCCTGCGACAGAACGCCCTCGTCGCCGACGACCGTATCGTATCCCTGCGGCAGACGCGTCACGAACGAATGAACGTGCGCCGCCTTCGCCGCCGCGATCATCTCCTCTTCCGTACAGTCGGGTTTCCCCATGCACAGGTTCTCCCGCACCGTCGTGCGTTTGAGCCACGTCTCCTGCAAGACCATGCCGTAGTTCTCGCGCAGGGAACTCCGCGTGACCGACCGCACGTCTTTCCCGTCTACCGTCACGCTCCCGCCCGTGACGTCGTAAAAGCGCATCAGAAGATTGATGACCGTCGTCTTTCCGCACCCCGTCGGACCGACGATCGCCGCGCGCTTGCCCGCGGGAACGAGCACGTTCATGCGTTCGATCAGCTTGCGTTCGGGCGAATAGGAGAAACTGACGTCGCGCAGAGCGACTTCGCCGTGCGCCCGTCCCAGCTCGGCGTTTCCCTCGTCGGAGGGCTGTTCCTCCTCGTCGATGAGCGCGAATACGCGGGAGGCGCAGGCGAGCGCGTTCTGAAACTCCGCGATCACCTCCGAAATCTCGTTGAACGGCTTCGTGTATTGATTGGAATAGGAGAGCGCGGAGGCGAGATTTCCCACCGAGAACGCGCCGCCCGTCGCGATGACGGTGAACGCGCCGACGAGCGCGACCGCCGCGTAGACGACGGAATTGATGAACCGCGTGACGGGATTGGTCGTGGAGGAAAAGAAGGTCGCGCGCAACGCGCATTTTCCGAGCGACGCGTTGAGTTCGTCGAAGCGCGCTTCGTTTTCGTCCTCGTGCGTGTACGCTTTGACGACTTTCAGATTTCCGATCATCTCGTCGATGAACGCCGTCTGCTCGGCGCGCGCTTCCGACTGTTTTCTGAACATGGTATAGGTGCGCGAAGCGATGAACTTCGCCGCGAACAGCGAGAGCGGCGTGATGAAAAACACGACGAGCGCGAGCTGCCAGCGCAACAGAAAGAGCAATACGAGCGTTCCGACGATCGTGGCGACGCCCGTGAACAGCTGCGTGAACCCGAGCAACAACCCGTCGGAAAACTGTTCGGCGTCGGTGATGACCACGCTCGCGATCTCTCCGTACGCATGCGCGTCGATATAGCGCAGGGGGAGTTTCTCGATCTTGCGGAACGCGTCGCGCCGCACGTCCGCGAGCACGTGATAGGCGATTTTATTGTTGCACAGGCTCGTCAGCCACTGCGAAAGCGCCGCGGCGAATACGCATGCGCCGATCGTCAGAAACAGATTTCCCAGCCGTCCGTAATCCACCGCGCCCGCGCCGACGATGCAGTCGATCGCAAGCCCGACGAGATAGGGCACGATCAGCGACGACGCCACCGTGACGAGCGCCAGCACGATCGTACAGACAAGATAGCCGCCGTAAGGTTTCAGATAGCGCGCGACGCCTGCGAGCGTGCCCGTCCGGTTTCGTTTCGTTCCGTTCATACGCGCTTCCCCCCGTTCTGAGACTGATCGATTTCCCGATAGATCTCGCAAGTGCGGAGCAGTTCCTCGTGCGTGCCCTTTCCCGCCAGCCGCCCGTCGTCGAGCACGAGAACGGCGTCCGCGTGCGCGACGGAAGCCGTGCGCTGGGAGATGAGGAACACCGTACAGCCCGTTTCGCGCAACGCGCGGCGCAACCGCGCGTCCGTCGCATAGTCGAGCGCGGACGAGGAATCGTCGAGTATGAGAATCTCCGGTTTCCGCACCAACGCGCGCGCGATCGTGAGCCGCTGTCGCTGACCGCCCGATAAATTCTTTCCTTCCTGCGCGACTTCGCCGTCCAGACCGCCTTTCGCCGCCAAAACGTCCTCCGCCTGCGCCGTCTTTACCGCAGCCAGAAGTTCCTCTTCCGTCGCCGCGCCGTTGCCCCACAGCAGATTGGAGCGGATCGTTCCTTTGAACAGCGCCGCCTTCTGCGGCACGACGCCCACGCGTTCGCGCAGGCGTTCGACGGGAATTTCCCCGACGTCCTTGCCGTCCACGAGCACGCGCCCCTCCGTCGCCGTATAAAAACGGGGAATCAGATGCGCGAGCGTACTCTTTCCCGATCCCGTGCCGCCGATAATCCCGATCGTCTGTCCGCGTTTTGCCGTGAAATCCACGTCCGAAAGCGCAGGCGCGCCGCCGCCCGCATAGCGGAACGTCACGTGTTCAAACCGCACCGCCTCCCGTTCTCCCGCCGATTCTCCCGCCGCGGAGATCGCCGAAGCCCCTCCCGCCGATTCCGAATCCGCGGCAATGAGCGCCGAAGGTTCTCCCGCCGATTCCGAATCCGCGGCAATGAGCGCCGAAGGTTCTCCCTCCGCGTCGAGCACTTTTCCGACGCGTTTCTGACAGGAGACCGCTTTCGTGACCGTGACGATGAGATTTGCGAGCTTGACGAGCTCCACGAGGATCTGGGAAAGATACCCGTAGAGCGCGATCACGTCGCCCTGACCGAGCGCGCCCGCGTCGACGCGCAACGCGCCGACGTAGACGAGCGCGATGACCGCGAGATTGACAAGCACGAACGTGAGCGGATTGGTCAGCGCCGCCGTTCTGCCCGCGCGTTTCTGCGCCGCCAGCAGCTCCCCGTTGCGGCCGTCGAATTCTTCCGTCTCGCGCTCTTCGCGGCGAAACGCTCTGATCACCCGCACGCCCGCCAGATTTTCGCGGGTGGAGAGAAACACGCCGTCGAGTTTTTCCTGCACCCTCTGATAGAGCGGAATACACGCCGCCATGACCGCGAACACGACCGCGGCGAGCAGAGGAATGATCGCGACGAACACGAGAGCCGCGGTACGGTCGACGTAAAACGCCATCGCCATCGCGCCGAACACGATAAACGGCGAGCGTAAAAACAGACGGAGAGCCATGTTCACTCCCGTCTGCACCTGATTGACGTCGCTCGTCATGCGCGTGATCATCGTCGAAGTTCCCGTCTCGTCGATCTGCGTAAACGAGAACGATTGCAATTTCCGGAACAGTCTGCCGCGCAGTTCGCACCCCGCGCCGACCGCCGCGCGCGCCGCGAAATACTGCGCCGTCAAGGAAAACCCCAGCCCGACGAGCCCGAACCCGACGAGCACGAGACACATTTTCAGAATATACGCCCTATCCCCCGATGCGACGCCCACGTCCACGATCTCCGCCACGACGAGCGGAACGATGAGTTCGAGCGTCGCCTCGAACAGTTTGAACAGCGGCGCAAGCGCCGCCTCTTTCCGATAAGATTTCAGGCAGGAAATCAGATGTTTCAAAATCGCCTCCCGTCGCTTACGCGAGGAACAGATAGATATAGTAACCGACGAACGCCGCAAGCATTACCGCGCCGCCGACTTTGCCCAATTTATGCCCTTTGAAGAGCGCCAACGCGTACAGCAACACCGCCGCCGCCAGCGCAACGCACGCGTCCACGAGATTCCCGCCCGTCGTGAATGCGAGCGGACAGAATAAGGACGACGCGCCCGCCACGAGAAGAATATTGAAGATATTGCTGCCGATGACGTTCCCGACGGCAATGTCCGTCTCCCCCTTTTTCGCCGCGACCACGGACGTCACCAATTCGGGAAGAGACGTGCCGATCGCAACGACGGTGAGCCCGATGACGCGCTCGCTCACGCCGAAATAGGACGCGATCGCTTTCGCGGAGTTCACGAGCAGCGTGCCGCCGCCGACCACCATCGCAAGTCCGACAAGCGCGAGCGCGATGAGAAACCACAACTTTTCTTTCTTTTCGGAAATCCACGCCCCGATTTTTCCCCGCGCGACGGGTTCGTTCTCCGTAAGTTCCGCGGCGAACGCGTTTTCTCCCGCGCCCCGTTCCTTTTGACGGAACGCAAGTCGGAACAATACCGCCATATATCCTGCGAACACGGCGATCAGAATCAGTCCGTCCCACCACTCCAACGCCTGTCCCCATGCGCCGAGCGCGATCAGGAGCACGCTCGCCAGAAGCAATACGGGCAGATCGAGCACGAGCGAATTTTTTTGCACGGGAAGATTGTGCATGAGCGCCGACACGCCGAGAATGAGCAGAACGTTGCAGACGTTGCTCCCCACGACGTTTCCGATGGCGATGTCGGTGGATTTGCCGATCGCGGAAGCGATCGAGACCGCAAGTTCGGGCGCGCTCGTGCCGAACGCGACCACCGTCAGACCGATGACGAGCGGCGAGACGCGGCACCGCCGCGCGATCCCCGCGCTGCCGTCCACGAACCAATCCGCGCCCTTCACGAGCAGAGCGAATCCGAGAATGAGAAGAAAAATGCGTAACGCCAACATACCCTACCGCCTTTCCCCTTTCGGGAACAATTTGCGGAAGTCTTGTCATTCGTTCGCACGAACCTTCGCGACACGGGTTTCCCCGGGGTATGTTGCCGCGAAGCAAAGAGAAGGACTACTCCCTCCCGCATGATTAAGCGTATCATTTCCGTAAAAAAAAGTCAAGCGCTTTCCCGCAGTCCCCATAGGTTTTCGCGTGCGCTTACAATCAGAAAAAGGACGACGAACTTCGGTCGTTATCCTTTTCTTCCGCCGAAAACTCCGCAAGCCTTGCGCTCGCGCGTCGGACTTTTTTATTCCTCGCCGCAACTTAACGCGCCTTCCGTTTTCTCCCGCTCCGCCTCCTCCCGTCTTGCGGCATGCACTTTTTCCTGCGCCAGCGCATAGATCTCCTCCGTCGCAAACGAGAGTTTCGTCAACTGATCGCGAAGGTGCACGGGATGCAGCCAATAGCTCTCGTCGGGCGTGGAAAGATCCACGCAGTCCCCGAAGAGATTCTTTTTGTATTTCTCCTTGCGGAAGGGATAGTCGTATTCGACGTGCACGCTTTCCAGCTCCGTACCCGCCCATTCGAGGACGAGCGGCTTTCCGTAGGCGGTACATTCGAGCCGCGTTCCCTCGCAGGTCTGGACGAGTTTCCCTCTGCCCTGATCGTAAAATCGCTTGGCGTTGGGGAGCGTATGTACGGTCACTTCGTCCTCGAAACGGTATCTCCCCTCCCGCACTTCGCGGCGCACGTTCTCCCGTTCCCAGCGGAACCAATCGGGAATATGCGAAAATTCCGTCTCGCCCTCCTCCGCCGACAGCTCGCCGAGCGCGCTCATGCCCCAGCTCTTTCCGCAAGCCGAACACCAGATCCGCGTTCCCTCCGAATACATGCCGAATTCCTTTTTGCAATGCGGACATTGATACAGAATGGAATGAAGTCCGTTCGCGCGTTTGGGATTGTCGATTTCGTACCCGTTTTCCGCCTGATACGCGAAGTCGTCCCGACGGAACGCCGCGCGAATCCGACCGTTCAGCTCGGACACGGTCAGCGCGCGCGTCTCCTCCGCCGTCGCGACGAGTTCGAGATCGGCGCGGAGCGGCAGGTACTGTTCCTCTTTGTTCCATTGCGGCGACATGACGAAATTTCCGTACATGCGCAATACGACGACGGGAATCCCCATCAACCGACACATCTTTCCGACGGAATCGGGAAGAAAGGATTCGCACCCGTCCAGCGAATAGCGCGCTTCGGGATAGACGCAGACAATATCGCCGTACTTTTCCGCCGCGTAGCGCATATTGCGGATGAGATTGAGATCTTTGACGAATTTCCGCTTACAGATACAACCCATGATCCGCATGATTCCGTCGCCGACGTCGCGCACCGCGTCGATCGCGACGACGTTGTTCGCGCGGTAGGGCGCAGTCGCCTTGAACATGACGTAAAAATCCATCATGCTGGCGTGCGTGGCGAGCAACAGATAGGGCGGCTTGATCCCCTCCATACCGAGACGGTTGATCGTCAGTCTCCTGCCTTTCAGCTTCATCGGAACGAGCACGGCGCGCGCAAAACGCGTCAGAATTCCGCTCGCCCGACGCGGCTTTTTCGTAAAATCGTACCGTTTGATCTTTTTTTCTTTCACCTTTTTCTCCGAAAGTTCCGTTCCGTTTCCGTCGCGCGACGTACGCCGCAAAGACGTTTTTGTTAAGAATGAAAACTTTCTTACAGTATAACGGATCGGAACGGAAATGTCAAGGGCGAAAGGAAAATTCTACCGTACAACGTCGGAACGCGCGCGAAAATCGCGGCGGTAGGAGTACGCAGAGTCGAGACGCCGCGGTTTGCGACAAGTCCGACGGTAAGACCGCAGAGAAAAGGAGAACCCCGACGGGATTCTCCTTTTCTCTGCGGACGGAATTATTCCTTTCGTCCGGATTTTTTCATTACGATCAGATACGTTCCCGCGCCGATCAGAAGAACGCCGACGACGGCGCAGATCGAAACGATGCTGACGGTTTTGGATAAATTGACGTCCGTCAGATCCTTTTCGAGCACGGCGACGCGCGTCTCCGCTCTTCCGTTCTCCGTATAGAACGTGACGAAATACGTTCCCGTCGGCAATTCTTTCAGCTCGTCCGCAGAGACGCGCACCGTTCTGTCCGACTGCGTAAACGCCGTTTCCCGATCGCCGAACAAAACGCGCGTTACCGTCGTGTCCCGCCCCAGCGTGAACAAAATTTCCTCGTCGCCGTACGTTTCCGTCTTTTCCGCCGATACGGAGACGGAAGCAAACTTCGTCTGCACGTCCCAATAGAACGTTCCCGCGGAAGTGATCACCTGTATCGTGTACGTCGTCTTTCCGACCAGCGTCCGCAGGTATTCGTCCGTCAGAGCGAGCACGCCGTCGCGGAAGGTATAGTCCGCCGCGGACAAAATCGCGTTTCCGTCCGTCACGTTCACGATCCCCGCGATCTCCACGTCGCCGAGCGCAAGCCCGCCCGCCGTTTCGGACAGGGCGGCGAAAGAGACGTCGGAAAATACCGTTTCGCCGTTATAGACGTTGAGCCCCAACCCGCCGCCGCGATAGTCCGCAAGCGGACAGGAGAGAATCTCCGTATCCGAGCCGTTCAGACAGACGCGCGCCGTACCGTTCAGAACGGTCACGCTGAGTTCCGTGGCGTCGGACGCGAAATAATACCTCGCCACGGCGAGATCGCCCACGCCCGATTTCCACAATTTCACCTTCCCCTCTTTCCAATCCGCCGTAACCACCCAGAATTCCGTCAGGTTGTCGCTAACGCCGAACACGAGCGCCGCCGCCTGCGCGCCCGCTTTACGCACGAGCCGCGCCGAATAGCGGAAGTCCTCCGCAATCGTTTCGCTGAATCGGAACGCGTCCTTTTCGCCTGTGGCGAAATGCAATCCGTCGTTTCCGACGTAGAAAAATCCTCTGCGGTTGAGCGTATAATCGAGATCGCTCGTAAATCCGTTATCATAGAGATACAGTTCCGTCTCCGTCTCTTGCGTCCCGTAAGAAATTCTGACTTTTGCATATCCCGCGGCGAGCGCGGTCAGCGTCGCCCGCGCGCCGTCCGACCGAAGCGAGATCAGCTCCGCGCCCTCCGCGACCGCAAAGGACACCCGAGACGGATCGAATCCCGTCGCGTAAGAGGAGACGAGGATCGTCTCTTCGCTCCCGACCGTCGTATCGATTTTTTTCGCGGAGACGAGCAGATCGCCGTTCTCCGTTGCGGAGAAAATTCCGTTCATCCGATGCACCGTGCCCGTGACGACGATCGCGCCGTCTGCGGTGAGCGACATGCCGTCCGACGTCGCCGCAGGGAACACGGCGGAGAAGAAACTCGCCGTGCCGCCGTTTGCAAATACGCTCACGAACGCGCGGTCGCACAAAATCCGCAAGTCGAGTTTTCCGTCCCGAAGAGGCGCTGCCGCAGAATAAGTCGTACGGTAGAGCGACGTTTCCGCCGCAAGCAGCGAGCTTGACGACCGATCGAGCGTAAGCGTCTGCGTCTCCGCAGAATAGGACAACCGAATGCGTTCGTCCGTTGACGAGCGCAACAGAAGCGTCGCTTCCGTCGCGTCTCCCGCAGAAAAATCGAGCGTCAGTTCCAGATCCGCCACCGTCGCGCGAACGCCCGACAGCGCGTCCTCGCCCGCTTCCAACCGCAGGGACTGCGCGGAAAACAGTTCTTCCGAACGCAAAGCCGCATACCCGTCCACGGGCGTTCTCGTCAGACGGTACCCGTTTCCGTCGGCGACGAGATTCATCTCGCAGACCACGGTCATGCCTCCGTTATACGCTTCGCGGAAGCCCGCGTATTCCTCCACCGTTTCCCAGCTCCCGGACCAGCTCACGCCGTAAACCTTGCCGTCGGGCGCGTTGTTGAAGGACTGGAAAGCGTAGCTGTCGATCCCTTCGCTCAGCCGCGCGATCTGCGTTTCCCCGACGAACAGCCCGCTTTCGTCGAGACTGCCCACGACGTAATATTCGGCGGGATAGTACGCCGTATCGCGCGTCGTGCCGTTGTAGATATGACTGTTCTCCTTGTCCTCCGGGGAGATCACGAGCGCGTACTTCGTCTCCCCGCTTTCGAGCGTATAGGCGGAAAGATCGGGACATTCGCCCCAATACCCCGTCTCGCCGAGATAGTCCCAGTCGAGAAGATTTTCCGACGCGTACATTCTCACCGAACCGCCGCCGACGACCATCAGCCATTTTCCGAGCTCCGCGTTCCAGCTCACCTTGGGATCGCGGAATTCTCCGTCGCCAAGGCCTCCGTCCTCGCGCGCGGAGAGAATTTCGCCGTAAAGATCAAAGCTCCGCCCGCCGTCTTTGCTGTACGCGAGAATCTGCCTCTGCCCGCCCGCCGATTCCAGCGGCTGCGTCAGGATCGCGACGATCCCTTGTCCCGAAAGAAGATTCCCCGCGCCGTCCGTATCGAACAGCCCGCTCGTATTGTTCTCGTCATAGACCGCGCTCCCCGAAAACATCATGCCGTACTCCGCGCCGTCCGCCGTCTGATAGGCGGGAATGGCGACGGGTTGCTCTTCCCAATGCACGAGATCGCTACTTTCGGCATGCCCCCAGCCGACGTCTTTCCAATAGTTGTACGTTTCGCCCGAAGCGGCGTTATAGCTGTATTGATAATACATGTGCCAAGTACCGTCGACGTAGAGCAATCCGTTGGGATCGTTGTTCCAGCCCTGCGCCGCCGAATAGGCGAGTCGGTTGCGGTACGCCTCCCCGTACGGGGACTGCGCCGAAGCGCCGAGTTTCATCGTTCCGAGCCCCAGCGCGGCGGTCGCCAATGCCGCCGCCGACAACAGAAGCGCGCTTTTCTTTTTGAAAGATACCCTCATCACGTTATCTCCGAATTTTGTTTCCGTCCGACGGGCGAACCCGTCTCGTCTCCGACCGATTGATTTATTCGTAGACGTTAAAGACGACGCTGCCCTTATGATACCCCACTCCCTCGCGGAAGAATACGAGGTATGCGACGTCGCCTGCGTCTACGCGCACGTCGAAGTTTTCGTAACGCCAATCGACGTTCTCCTTGCCGTCACCGATAAAGATCGCGGATTTCACGTTCCCGCTCGCGTCGGCGATCACAAGCCTTGCCGCCAGCCGCGTTTCCGCGTCGTTTTCCCCCTCGAACGCGACTTCGATCGCATAACTGCCGCCTGCACCGAACGCGTACCCCAGCGCGACGTCCGCGTTGTCCGAATAATTTTCCGTACAGATCCAGTCCCGCTTGATCTCGATCCCGCTCACGCCGTCCGCGCCCCACGCGCCCGTTTCGCCGTTGAATACGGTCGCCTGCGTGAATTGCAGCTTGCTTTCGTCGGCAAAGAAATTGCTCGCATAACCGTACTTCCACGCATTCGCTTGCGCCGCGTCGGTATAGAAATCGGCGTTAAAGTCGGCGATCTTCGTCATTTCGTCGAAACTGTCCGGTCGGGGAGCTCCGACGGAGAAGGCGTAATTCGCTTCCGCCGTGCCGAGATCGGTCATGTATCCGACGTTTTTGAATCCGAACGAGATCGCGTCTCCCGCCTCGACGGCGAGCGTCGCCGTGATCTCCCGCCGCTCGGAATTTTCCGCGACGATCGCCTCCGAAACGCGTTCGCGGTTGCGATAGATCTGAATCAGGGCGAATCCGCCCGTCGCCTTCACGTTCGCCACCGCGAGCGTGACTTTGAGCTCGCCGCCCTTCGCCGCGAGATAGGTCGCGCCGACCATATAGCGGTCGCCCGTCTTGACGAAATCCGCCTTGACTTCGATGTCGCTCGAAGCGGAAGGCTCGATATACTTATAGTTGTACGTCTCGTCGCTGTTGACGTTAAACACCGAGATCGACTTCATTTCGTCGATCGCCTTTCCGTAGGTATAGACGAAACCGCCCGCGCCCTGCGCGCCGAAGCTCTCCGAAACGGAACCGCCGTCCGTCTCCCGTTCCTCGAACTGCACGTTCGGGAAGTTCGCGCGCGCGTCGTATTCCCGTTCCCGCGTGTCGGCGGGCGTGAGCCCGCTCTCGCAAGCCGCTCCCGTTCCCACTGCGGACAATACTTCGTATTGCGAAATGCGATCGCCGAACGATACGCTCGCCGTCACCGCGTCGCCCGAAGAGAGGTTGACCGCGCCGCTCAACCGCGCAAATCCGTCTTTAACGACGGCAAACGCGACTTCCTCGCCCTTCACGGTCAAGATCAGCCTGCCCGAAACGCTCTCGTCCGCAAGCTTTGCGACGACGTCGAAGGAATGACAACCCTCCTCCGCGACGACGATCTGCGCGCCGCGGTTTTCCGCCGCGCGGGTTACGACCGTCCGTTTGGGAACGTAGTGCGTCTGCGCGCCGTCGATCGCGTATAAGACCGTCGCGCGTTCCCGCGCCGTGATCCGCACGGTAAACGTTTCCCCCGCTTCCGTCCCCGTATAGCCGTACAGATACAGACAGCCGCTGCCCTCCGTCTGCGCGACGGCTTTTCCGTCGGCGTCGAGCGTCTCGATCCGCACCGCGCCGCTCGCGTACGCAAGCGCGGAAGCGCCCGCGTAACAATCTCTGACGGCGGCGACGGAGACCTCTTTGCTCTCGCCCGCTTCCAGCGAGCACGCACCGGTCTCGTCCGCGTCCGCTTCGGACGGAGCGAGCATCGCGATCTCGGAAAAAGTCACCATGCCGTCGTTCGCGAACGCGGCGACTTTCTTGTTTCCCGCGTTCCTCACGCGGAAGGTAAAGCTCACGCCGTCCAGATAGAGCACGTAGTTGGATCCTTCCGCGAACACATCCAGACAGTATTCTCTGTCCGCTTCGAGCGAGACGTATCCCGCCGCCATCTCCCCGTTGGAACCGTACTGCGCCTTGATTTTTCCCGCGGAGGGATTGACCGTCACTCTGACGATATGATCGATGTCGTCTTTCAAACCGAACGCAAGACCGAACGACTGCGTGTCGGAGGTAAATTTCACCTTCATGCTCAGACGGTAGGAGAGCCGTTCGGAAGCCAGAGGGTTGAGCGTTCCCCCGGAACTGATGAGAAGCAATGCGTTCTCCTCCGTCAGAAGGGGCTGAACGACGTCGAACCGACTCGCCAAAGACTGCGGATAGGTGACGGACAGCGTGCCGTCCGCGTTCTGCACGAGTTTATGCGCGACGAGATTGCCGCCCCATTCGTAATCGTATCCGGGATTGACGCCCTTCTGCGCCGACCAGCCGATGAGCATCGCTTCGCTTCCGAACGCCGTCTTCCCCGCGTAAAACACGCTGCCGTCGATCTGCGGATTGCCGATTTCCCGCCAAGGTCCGTTCCGATCGTCGGAGCTGAGATAGTACATGCACCCCTTGCCGCCCGTCAGGGCGAGCGTATTGTTCGCCGTTCCCGCCGTGTCGCCGCCCAAAGACAGATCCTGCGCGGAATAGGTCAGATAATATCTGCCGTTCCACTCGAAGAGGTCGGGGCATTCGAGCATGTTGAACCCGTGCGGATCGGTATAGACGATTTCGGGCGCGCCCATAACGCTTAACGCCGCGTCGAGATAGAACCGCGCAAGCACGGCGCGTCCGCTCTTCCGCGTCGCCACGATACATTCAAACCGTCCGTTTTCCTCGTCCCAGACGACTTCGGGATCGCGGAAATCGTTCTCGAATCCGTAATCTTCGGGCGAAATACAGAACCCGCCGATCTTTTCAAACCGATCGAGACTTCCCGTAGATTTCGCAACCCGCACCGTCTCCGCACCCGTCGAGGGGTGTCCCGTATAGAAGAAATAATAGTCTCCGCCCTTTTTGAGCACCGTACCCGTGCCGATCATCGCCTCGCCCGAATTGGAGCCGCCCGCGTCGAGCGCCAGCCCCTTTTCTTCGTAGTGAATAAAATCGGTCGTGTCTACCCGATAGACGGGATGCGAGGAACTTCCGCCGCCGTCTTTCAGATAGAAGATATGATAGACGCCGTCCTCGTAATAGGGCATGACGTCGCCCACGCGCCCGTCCTCCGGTTGATAAAAAACGCTGTAATCGGCGAGCGCTTCCAGCTCCGTCGCGCTTTTGTCCGTATAGTCCGTCGCGGCAAATTCGTAATCGGTCTCGCCCCTTCCGCCGCACCCGACGAACGTAAACAGAGGCAACGCCATCGCGACCGCCGCCGTCAGACTGATGATTTTCCGTAATCCTTTCATACTTTTCCCCTTTCCTGAACTTACCGCACGTCCGCGGCGTTCAGCTCGGTCGCGCACACGTCCGAAACCGCGCCCCCGACCTGTTCAAACACGATCTCCGCGCGCCCGCGGCGGTAGAAGCGGAAACTGACCGCTTCGCCGTCCACGATCGCCTCCGCGATCGTACCGTCGAAAATCAGTTCGACGTCGTGCGCTCCGTCTCCGCGCAACGGAAGTTCCAAAACGCGTTCGTCCGCGTTCTCCGTCAGGCTCTCGCGCCCGATCCGCAACCGATCCCCGTCGAAATCCAGCGTTACGCGCTCTTTTTTGTTCTTCTGAACGAACGCCTTCGCCCGTCCTGCCGCACGGAACGCGATCCGCACGCGTTCGACGGAAGCCCGACAGACCGTCTTTCCCGCCTCCTGCGTGCAATCGAGCGCGCGGCGGTACAGTTTTTTCAGTCCGTCCGTAAAGGAAAATTCCAGGCGGTTCCCGTTCAGCCGCACGGTCCGCGGCAACGCGAGACAGCCGCTGTACGTTCCGTCGGGCGAGGATGCGCCGATCAGGCTCTCCCTCTGCCAGCCGAAGAGTACGGTTTCGCCCGCGGCGCCCGTCGCAAGGTTGGTCGCATAGAAACAGTTCGTTCCGCGATCGACGATCCCGACGCCCTCGACGGAAAGCGACCTTCCGTCGAACGTTCCGACGACGTAGCGCACGAGATTGCGTTTCGCAAGCGAATAGAACAGCGCGATCCTGTCGCCGAACACCGCCACGTTGGGACATTCGGGCAGGTCGTCCGTCTCTTCGGGCGTAAACAGAATCCCGAGATATTCCCACCCGTTCAACGACGCGTCTTTCGCGCGATAGAGAAAGATGTGCCCGACGTCGGAGATCCCCGCAAGCGTCATGTACGCGTCGCCGCGGAAGCGGAACACGAACGGATCGCGCCACTCGGACACGGGAAACCCGTGAATCCCCGCCTCGATCGCCGCGCCGTTGCGGCGAATCCCGCAAAAGCGTTCGTCCGCGTCGCAGATCAGCTGCCGCGCGTGATGCTGGACGGCGTCCGGCTCTTCGCCGATGGAGGTATAAAAAATCTTGAATCCCTCTTCCGTCCTGACGGCGCAACCCGAAAAACAGTACTTCTCTCCCGCGCCCCTGTCGGGCGTGAGCCGAAGTCCTTCCCGTTTCCAGCCGACGAGATCGCGGCTGGTGGCGTACGCCCATTGAATATTTCCCCATTCCACGCCGTCGGGATTGTATTGGTAGAACAGATGATAGATCCCGTCCGCGTAGACCGTTCCGTTGGGATCGTTCATCCAATTTTTTTCAGGCGCGAAATGAATCGTCGGTTTCTGCATATCTTACCTCACATATCTTTGATGCCCTGCGTGGCGATTCCCTCGATGTAGTACTTCTGCAAGCAGAGGAACACGACCAACACGGGAACGGTGACGACCGCAAGCGACGCCATGACCGTTCCCCAATGATAGGGCGAAGCCGTACTGAATTCCTTGATCGCGATCTGCACGTTAAACCAGGTCTCGCTCGTGAGCGTCAGCATCGGCCAATAATAGTCTCCCCATTTTCCGATAAATTCCAGAATGAATACGGTAATAAACACGGGAACCGCCGTCGGAACGACGATACGGAAATAGGTGGAAAACGCGCCCGAGCCGTCGATTTCCGCCGCCTCGATCAGCGCCGTCGGCACGCCGAGAAAGAACTGCCGGAACATGAAGATATAAAAACAACTGAACAGGCTCGGCAGAATGACCGCGAACGGCGTGTCGAGAATTCCGAGCGTCTTTACGACGAGATAGAGCGTCAGCGTGATCCCCTCGAACGGAATGATGAGCATGATCACGATGAAGTTATAGATGAGGCGGTTGCCTTTGAAGTTGATCTTCGCGAGCGCGTAACCCGCCATCGAATTGACGACGAGCACGCCGAGCACCGTTCCGAACGCGTACAACAGCGTATTCCCGAAATATTTCAGCATCGGAATCCGCGTAAAGACGGAGACGAGATTGCTCGCCGTCAGATATTCGGGCAGAAAGTCGCCGAACGATCCGATCTGCGTCGGCAGCGTCCGCGCGGGATTGAACGCCGAAAGGAACATGAACAGCAACGGGAACAGAAACAACAGTCCCACAAGCGTATTGACGACGTAAAAGACGATTTTCAAAATTTTCTTCCGTCTCATCTCAATACCCTCCCAGCACGGAGGCTCTGTACTTCTTGTACGCTCCGATTCCCTTCGCGCCCAGATTCTTGAATACGCTGGCGAGAATAAACGCCGCCGTAAACAACATGGAGATCGCGGAGCCGTATCCCACGAGTTGTTCGGACATGCCCTTCTGGAAGATGTAATACACGACCGTCAGCGTGGAATCGTTCGGACCGCCGCTCGTCATGATATACGACTGCGTAAACATCTTGAACGCGCCGACGAGCGTAATGACGAACACGAAACTCGAAATGGGCGCGATCGACGGCAGCGTGATGTGCGTAAACTTATCCCAGGCGTTCGCCGCGTCGATGTCCGCCGCCTCGTAGAGTTCCTTCGGAACGCCCTGCAAGCCCGCGAGAAAGATGATCATCTGATACCCCGCGCCCTGCCATACGGACATGAAGATGATACAGAACATCGCCTGCGATTCGTCCTGCAAAAAACCCTGCGCGGGAACGCCGATCGCCGACAGCAGCAGATTGAACACGCCGCCGTCCCGCGCGTAAAAGAGCTGGAACAACAGGGAGACCACGGTCATGGACGTGATCACGGGCGCAAAATACGCAAGTTTGAAGATTCCGTATCCCCTGTCTTTGCGGTTGACGAGAAGCGCCAGACCGAGCGCCAGCGCGCACTGCACGGGCACGACGATCACGACGAACAACAGCGTGTTTCCGATCGCCTTGCCGAAAATTTCGTCGCGGAAGAGCGCGACGTAATTATCGAACCACACCGTCTGCGTCGCTTCGGGACGGAGCATATAAAAATCCGAAAAACTGTACAAAAAACACATGACGATCGGCACGATGAGAAAGACCGTTCCGAATACGATCGCCGGGAGCATGAACAGCCAACCCGTACGGTCGATGCATTTCTGACGTACTGACGTCGTTTTCATAGTCCCCCCTTGTCGTCAATAAATTTTGATCTGAGCGATGCTCGCGTCGATTTTCGTCGCCGCGGTCGTCAGTCTGTTCCTGATCTGCGCCTGCGTATCGTACCCCGTGCTGTAAAGAATATCCTTCAACGCGTTGGACATCTCGGTGGAGAACACCTCGTAGCCGACCGTCTTGGGACGGAGCTGCGCGCTCGTTAAGATCTGCGATTTGATCACGCTGTAAACGGAGTACATCGCGTTGTTCGGATCGGAGTATTCGGGCATCGTTTCATAGAGCGATTTTCTGCTCGGAGGAGACGCCGTGTCGCGCGCGCAGCTCTCGCTCGCCTCTTTCGACGTGCAGTATTTCAGGAACTCGGACGCCGCGACCGTTTTCCCCGAGGCGCAGTTCTTCGTAATGCCGAGCGTCCAGCCGCCGCAGGGCGCGGAGATTTTCCCCTCGTCGTCGGCGGGATAGAAGGTCACGCCCCAATCGCACATGTCTTCGCCCAGCGCGAGAAATTCGGAGATGTTCTGCGTTCCCATCAACGCCATGGACGCCGTAGGCGTCTTGGCGGAGAAGTCGGAGCTCGTCGCGCTCGCGTACACCGCGCCGCTCTTGACGAGACTGCGCAGATATTCGCCCGCGCTCACGCCCGCGTCGCCATTCAGATACCCCGTCGTTACTTTCCCCTCAGAGTTGACGACGCCCTCCGTCCACAGCGGCGTGAACGCATAGGACAGCCACTCGCCCGCGTCGCCCGCGATCTGCAACCCGTACCGTTTCTTTGCGCCGACCGTCTTGGTCAATCCCGTCGCCGTCGTTTTGAGCTCGTCGAACGTCCACGCGTCGGCAATCTCGTCCGGAACGGCGATCCGCTCCTCCGAGAGCACCGTCTTGTTATAGAACAGCACGACGGTGGAATCGACGATGCTCAGCGTATAGAGCCGACCGTTGTAGGTGTTCTGATCGTTGACGTAGTCGAGAAAATCGTCGGTGTAGCCCTCGTAAATATAGCGGTCGATGGGAACGAGCACGCCCGAATTCGCATAGTTGGAGACGAACGGACCGTCGACGTACAGCACGTCGGGCAGGGAATCCGATCCCGCCCAGATGCTGATTTTTTGCTCGTATTCGCGCGAATTGCCGCGCGTCGCGGTCGTACAGGTCACCTTGATTCTGCCCGCGTATTCCTCGTTGAACGCCGCGATCGTGTCCGTCCACCATTTCTCCTGCGCGTTGTTCCCCGTCGGACGGGTGAACGTAAGTGAAATTTCCTGATCGGTCGTAAACGTCTCCCCTTTCTTCAACCCCAGAAATTCGCCGTCGGCGGTTTCGCCGTCTTTGCCGCAGCCCGCGCACGCAACGACCGCCGCAAGTACCGCGGTACAGCCGATCGATAGTATTTTTTTCATGATGATTTCCTCCTTAATCTGATCGGATCCCCGAATACGGAAGTTACGTCCGTCTCCGTTGCCGACGCATTTTTTTCCGTTTTGAGTACGCCGAAATCCGTTCCGAACCGATAGCGCGTCCAGAATTCCGCGCCGCACTCGTCCAGCCCGTCCGCGACGAGATAGTAATAGCGATCGTCCTCGTACAGCCTGAGCGCCGCGCCCCGTTCAAAGTATGCGCACCCCGCCTCGGCGCTGCATCGGATATATTCCTTCGGGAACGCGCCGTAAGCGATCTCGCCGATCTTTCCGAAACATTTCTTTTTCGAGGCGGAAGATACAACCGCATACGTTGCGTACGCGCATACGACCGCCAGCCATACGACGTCGAGCAGAACCGTCACCCAACCCGCGATCGCGCCCGTAAAGGCGTTGCACAGATTGACGGTCAACAGCACGAGCGATACCGCGCCCGTCAGCACGGTGAATAATTTGACGTTTTCCTGAATCACCAGAATCCGTTTTCTGTAAAAATCCGCTTTTTTATGCGCCTTTTTGTCGCATACCGTCTCATTCATGCCTTTCCCCGTCCCCTTATAAATACGCCTGAATCTCTTCCCGCGTCGGCACGGCTTCCGCCGCCCCGCTCCGCGTCGTCGTCAGCGATCCGCAGACGTTCGCGAAGAACACGCTCCTCGTCAGGTCTTTGTATCCGTTCTCCTGAATCGCGGTCAGAAGCGCTCCGTAGAAGGCGTCTCCCGCGCCCGTCGTGTCGATCGGTTTTACGCCGATCGTCGGAACGGCTTCGTATTTACCGTCGCACGCGTACGCCGCGCCCTCTTTCCCGAGCGTCAGAACGACGAGCTTATTCGGCGCGCACAGCTCTTTCATCGCCTTCCGCGTCTCTTTCGCCGAAGTAAACAGCCCGATTTCGTTCTCCGAAAGTTTGAGGACGTCCGCCGCGCGGACGTACTTTTCGTAGATTTTGACCGCCGTCTCCCGATCGCGGAATACGTCCTCGCGGAAATTCACGTCGAAACTCAGTTTCTTGCCCAGACGCTTCGTCTCCGCAACGACTTCGTCGGCGAACGCGCGCCCCGCCTCTTCGCTCAGCATCAGCGAGCCGAGATGTACGACGTCCGCTCTTCCGATCGACTCCCGCACCTCCGACATCGAAAGACGGTAGTCCGCCGTGTGTTTCCGATAAAAGGTGAAGGAACGCTCCCCGCTCTCGTCCAGATCGACGAACGCGAGCGTCGTGTTGGAATCGGGATCGACGACCACGTTCAGTTCGTCCAGATCCTTTTCCCGCGCGTACTCCGCGAGCGCCCTGCCGATGGAATCGTCGCCCACTTTTCCGTAAAATCCGACCTTTCCGCCGCATTTTTTGACCGCGCACGCCACGTTGAACGGCGCGCCGCCCGCGCATCTCCGATACAGGACGGCGCCGTTCCTCCGCTCGCAGATCATGTCCGCAAGAATTTCTCCGATACTCAATATCATTGCGTTTCCCCTCCCCCGTCAGAGCGGCAAAATCGGCAATACCACGTCCGAAGAGCCGTTGTCTTTCTCGCCGCCGTCGTCGGGCGATCCGCTTTCGTCCGTTCCCTGATTTTCCGTTCCGCTTTCCTGATTTTCCGTTCCGCTTTCCTGATTTTCCGTTCCGCTTTCCTGATTTTCCGTTCCGATCTCCTCGGCAACGGGCGGATCGGCAGGCGCGGAAGCGGACTCGCCGCAAGCGGCGCATGCCGCAAGAGCGAGCGCAGCCGTCAGCGCCGCGATCAGGATTCTCAGTTTCTTCATTCCGATCCCCTCCGTCTCTTAAACGCCGACGCCGAACGGATCGTCGAAGCTGTCGGTCGGCGTTTCGACGCCGCTCGTTGCGATCACGTCCTCCGCCTGAAAGGAGATCACCTGAATTTGCATCGTCTGATAGCACGTTTTCGTCATTGCCTTAACCCTCCGTTATAATCGATTGCTGATAAGTTTCGACGGCTTTCGCATAGTTCCAGAGCGCGGTCACAAGCGCGTTGTCCGTTCTCGAAACGTACGTCGTCACGCCGTAAGAGAAGGTCAATTCGTCCACGACGCTCCCGTCGTTTTTCACCGTCGTTTCAAAGGAATCCAACAACTGCGCCGCAGGCACTTCAAACCGAACGGTTCCGCCGACCGCTTCGATCTCCTCTCCGTTCACCTGAACGGTGACTCCCGTTGCGTTGTTGCAGGTATATTCGAGCACGACGGTCACGCCGTCCGTGAGCGTCAGGTGCGCGCCCGTCCAGGTGAAATTGCCGTCCGTCTTTTTCGTAACGCTCACCCGTTCCGGTTTTGCGTATTCCGTCACCAACGCGACGGCGTCGTCGCTCAGAACGCGCACGCTCGTGCCTTCCTGCGCGGCGGCGGCGTTTCCGTACGCCATGAGGTTTGCCGCAAGTTGCTTCACTTCCGTCGGTTCTCCCGACGCCGCGTACATCTCGCAGACGTCCATGACCGATTTTTCCGCCGCGGAGCCGATCTGATTGCCGCTTACGTCAAACGCCGTTATGACGATCGTCTCGTTGAGATACTGCGGCGTGATGCCCGTGCAGACGAACACGCCGTCCTGTCTTGCAACGCTCTGCCCCTCTGCGCCGAACAGCTTCCCGTTTGCGAACACGACGGTTTGAATCTCGTCCGTCGCCGTCACGCGGAGCTGGATTCTCGAATCCAGCGCGACGCCGATTCCCGTAAAGGCGACCTCTTCCACCGTCACGCTCTCGACTCTCACCGTAAACCCGCTCGGCAATTCTCCGAGCTGCAACGCGAGATAGGTATTCTCCTCCGTCGCCTTGAACGTGTGCGTGAGCGTCGTCGGTTCGTCCGCGACGACTTCCAGCCACGTCGCGCCGGAACCGCCCTCCGCGGCGAGCTTACCCGCCCGATCCGAAACGAGACGGTAACTCACGCTGTACGTTCTGCCGACGACCGTCTGCACCGTGCGGTCGAGCTTGATATGCCACGCCTCGCCCGTCGTTTTGGTCGCGTTGACGACGTACGCGCCGTCGACGATATTCGCCGTGCCTTCCGTTCCGTTGTCGTTATTGAAGTAGCCGCCGAAGCCGCTCAACTCCTGAACCGCGCCGTTCTGCAACAGCGCCACGCTCTTTACGGTGATCTTCGTTCCCGCCGCCAGCTTTCCGAGCTGTAAATCGATATACCCGGTCGAATCGGAAGGCATCGTGAACGTGCCCGTCACAACGTTCTCGCCCTCCCGAACGTTAAAATCCGTCGTTTCTCCTCCAATTTCCAATTTGACCGAACCCGCCGCGGTCGAATCAAAGACGTATTCGATCGCATACGTCTCGCCCGCCGTCAGTCCCGTGAACGTTCTCTCGTACTTGATTTTCCAATAATCGTCCGGCGAGGTGACGATTTCGATTCCGCAGCCGTTCTCCTCCACCGTCTTTGTCGCCGCCGCAGCCTCGTTCACGTACACGTTGAAGTCGTCGACGACGTGATACGCCGTCGCCTGATAGAGCGTGACGCGGGAGACGGCAATTTCAAACCCCTGCGGCAACGTGCCGAGCTGTAAATCGATATACCGCTCGGTCGAATCGGAAGGCATCGTGAACGTGCCCGTCACAACGTTCTCGCCCTCTGCGATAGGGTACTCCCGATTGAGCAATCCCCCGATTTCCAATCTGATCGCGCCCGCGACGTTCGAGCGGAACGCAAATTCGATCGAGTACGTCCTTCCCGCTTCGAGCCCGGAAAAGTTTTTTTCAAACTTGATATGCCAATCGGTTCCGTCCACCGTCTCGCCCTTGATCTTGTAGACGCCGTCCTCCAATCCGCTTGTTCCCGCCGTGTTCCTGTAAAACGAAACGCCGTAGCCCGTCCAGTCCGTCGCCGTCGTCTCGGAGAGCTCCGTAAGTTCGTTCAGAGGAAGCGCGACCGGTTGCGCCGAAAATTCGCCCGATTCACGGTCGGCGGGAAGAGAGGCGACCTCTGCGGAGCACCCCGCAAAACACGCCATCGCCGCGCCCGTGAGCAATGCCAGCCATTGTCTTTTCTTCATCTTTTTCACCTTCCTTACATTTTTTCAGTTAAGTTTTTTTCTGTTTTGCGGTACGCAAAACAGAAAGGTAGCTTTCTGAGCCGTACGCCCGACGGAGAGCGTTTCTGCGGCTTTCTTGCAGTATCATCATATCCAAAGCGCCGTTTCGTGTCAAGATCTTCTTCATATTTTGTGCATTTGCAAATCAAAATGCGGCGAATTTTTGCGCATTTGACAAAATTAAGTTGCTATTTTCAAAACATTGTGTTATAATGGAAACGGAGGAAAAAAATGAAAAAAGCCGTTACGATCAAGAGCATTGCGGAACAACTGAATCTTTCGCGGAACACGGTAGCCAAGGCGCTGAACGGGCATTACGTTCCCGAAAAGACGCGGGAGCTCGTTCTGAATAAGGCGCGGGAGCTCAACTACAAATCCATCAATGCCGAGCAGGGCGCATCGCCGTCCTATCGGATTCTGCTCGTTTCGGGGAAACCGCTCAACAACATCAACTATTTCGTGCCGATTATCCGCGGTATCGAAAATTCCTGTTACGCCAAAAATTACGAGCTCTTTCAATACACCTATCATCGGGATCGCACGCCCTTTTCCGACTTCGCCAATTACGTTAAGGAGATCAACGTGTCGGGAATCGTCGCCATCGAATGTTTCAACAAGGATTTCAACACGAGGCTCGTCAATTTCGGGAAGCCCGTCTGCTTCATCGATTTCACCGCGCAGGACGCCGCCGCGGGCGCGTTCGACGTCATCGCCGTCAACGACTTCCGTTCGGTGTACGATCTCGTCCTGCGGCTGAGAAAACGGTATCGGATTTCCCGCTTCTGCTTCGTCGGCGATCCCGAACACTGCATGAGCTTCCGCGAACGCTATCACGGCATGCTGACGGCGCTCGCCGCGCAAGGCTGCCCCCACGCCGCCGCGGACGACGTCCTGTGCAGCGACGAAACGTTCGATTACGGAAACCCCGCCGCGCTGTCAACGGAAATCCTCAAACTCGTCAATCGTCCCGAATGTTTTATCTGCTGTAACGATTTCGTCGCGCGCGCCGTCTGCAACGCGCTCAAACCGCTCGGCGTCGCCGTGCCGGACGACGTCCTGGTCGTCGGATTCGACAACGTCGCGGAGACGGTCGCTTCCCGCCCCACCCTCACCACCTTTTCCGTCAACAAAGAATTTCTCGGTTCGGAGACCGTTCGGACGCTCGTCCATCGGATCGAGAACCCCGCCGCGCCCGCACGGATGATCATCGTCGGCGCGAAACCCGTCCCCCGCGAATCCACCGCGCGGTAAACGCCCGCGGGAGATCGGAACAACGCAAGTTCACCGCGGCTTGCGGCAAGTCCGACGGTAAGACCGCAGAGAAAAGGAGAACCCCGACGGGATTCTCCTTTTCTCTGCGGACGGAATTATTCCGTTCCCGAAAACACGCGCGGGCGGTTTTCCGAAGAAAACCGCCCGCGCGTTTCGACCGAGCGCGCAATCAGCGCCCGAAATATTCTTTCGCGAGTTTTTCAAAAGCGGGAAGCGCGCGCCCGATCATCTCCGACGATACGCAATAGGAGACGCGCGCGTAGCCCTTCACGCCGAAACTGTCCGACGGAACGAGCAACAGCTCGTATTTTTTCGCCCGCTCGCAGAAGCGAACCGCGTCGGGTTCGGGCGATTTCACGAACAGATAGAACGCGCCCTCAGGCTTCACGCACTCGAATCCCGCGCGGGTGAGCGCGTCGTACAGAACGGCGCGGTTGCGCGCGTATACTTCGACGTCGCTCGTCTTTCCGAGACATTTCGCCGCCACCCGTTGAAACAGAGCGGGCGCGCAGACGAATCCGAGACTGCGCCCCGCGCCGCAGACCGCCGCGTAGAGCTCCTCCGCGCGCTCCGCCTGCGGACTGACCGCGATATACCCGATCCGCTCCCCCGCCAGCGAAAGCGACTTGGAAAAGGAATAGCACACGACGGTGTTTTCGTACAAGTTCATGAGATAGGGCACTTCCGCGCCGTAGCTGAGTTCGCGATAGGGTTCGTCCGAAAGGAGCAGAACGGGCGCGCCGCGTTCCGCGCTCTTTCTGCGCAGCAGAGCCGCAAGCGCGGCGAGTTCGCGTTCGCCGTACACCGCGCCCGTCGGGTTGTTGGGCGAATTGATCAACACCGCCTTCGTCCGTTCTCCGATCGCTTCGTCGAGCGCGTTCAGATCGAGATGAAACCGCTCGTCCGAGCGTGCCGTCACGACCTTGCCGCCCGCGCCCTCGACGAATACTTTATATTCGGGGAAATAGGGCGCAACGACGACAAATTCGTCGCCCGCTTCGCAGAGCGCGTTGAGCGCGACCGTCAAAGACGCCGCCGCGCCGCACGTCATGTACACGAGATCGGGGCGCATGGGGACGCCGAACGTCTTGCGGATATAGTCGGCGACCGCCTGCCGCACGTCCGCCGCGCCCTGCGCGGAGGTGTATCCGTGCAGAACCTCAGGCTTCGTATCGCGCAAAAGCCGTTCGATCTCCTCCCGCACGCACGCGGGCGCGGGCGCGTTGGGATTCCCCAGCGAAAAATCGTACACGTTCTCCCGTCCGATCTCCGCCGCGCGCGCGTTCCCGTACTCGAACAGCTCCCGGATCGCCGAACGCTCCGAACCGAGTTTTTTCATTCTTTCGTTTACCATGCTCTTTCTCCTTACAGCATTTTTTTGAGAAACCGCCCCGTATAGCTCTCTTCGCACGCCGCGACGGTCTCGGGCGTTCCCGTACAGATCACCGTTCCGCCGCCGTCGCCGCCCTCGGGTCCGAGATCGACGATCCAATCGGCGACCTTTACGACGTCGAGATTGTGCTCGATGACGAGCACCGTGTTTCCGCTCTCGCGCAGGCGCAACAGGATCTGCACGAGCTTATCCACGTCGTAACTGTGCAATCCCGTGGTCGGCTCGTCGAGGATATAAAAGGTCTTTCCCGTCGAACGCTTGGAAAGCTCCGTCGCAAGCTTCACGCGTTGCGCTTCGCCGCCCGAAAGCGTCGTCGCGCTCTGTCCGAGCCTGATATACCCCAACCCCACTTCGCGGAGCGTTTGCAGTTTATTGAATATGGAAGGAACCGGTCGGAAAAATTCGCACGCCTCCTCCACCGTCATGTCGAGCACGTCCGAAATCGACTTGCCCTTGTATTTGACTTCCAGCGTCTCGCGGTTGTACCGCTTTCCGCCGCAGACCTCGCAAGGAACGTACACGTCGGGCAGAAAGTGCATCGCGATCTGCATGATGCCGTCGCCCGCGCAGTTCTCGCACCGCCCGCCCGCGACGTTAAAGGAAAATCTCCCCGATTTGAACCCCTTCGCCTTGGCGTCCGCCGTCTGCGCGAACAGCTCGCGGATCATGGTGAACACGCCCGTATAAGTCGCGGGATTGGAGCGCGGCGTTCTGCCGATGGGAGACTGATCGATCGCGATGACTTTATCGAAATATTCCGTTCCCTCCACGGAATCGAACTTACCCTCCGGCTGATGCGCGCCGTTGAGCACGTTCGCAAGGCGCGGCAGAAGGATTTCGTTGACGAGAGAGGATTTGCCCGAACCGCTCACTCCCGTCACCGCCGTGACGAGCCCCGCGGGAATCTCAACCGTGATGCCGCGGAGATTGTTCTGCCGACAGCCCGTCGCGCGAAGCCAACGCCCGTCCGGCTGTTTGCGCACGGACGGAACTTCGATTTTGCGCCTGCCCGCAAGATAGTCGCCCGTGATCGAGCGCGGCTCGTTCATCAGATCCTCCTGCGTGCCGCACGCGACCACCTCTCCGCCGAAAACGCCCGCTTTCGGACCTATGTCCACGAGATAGTCCGCGGCGCGGATCGTGTCCTCGTCGTGCTCGACGACGATGAGCGTGTTGCCGAGATCGCGCAACCCGCGCAACGACGCGAGCAGTTTTTCGTTATCCCGCTGGTGTAGCCCGATGCTCGGCTCGTCGAGAATATACAGCACGCCCGTCAGCGCGCTCCCGATCTGCGTGGCGAGACGGATCCGCTGACTCTCCCCGCCCGAAAGCGTCGCCGCCGAACGCGAGAGCGTCAGATAGTCCAGCCCCACGCCGATGAGAAAGTCCGTGCGGCTGCCGATTTCTTTGAGAATGACGTCCGCGATCGCGTGCTGCGTTTCGGAGAGCGCGAGCCCGCCGACGAACGCTTTCAGCTCCTTTACGGGCATGTCGCAGACTTCCGAGATGTTTTTGCCCGCGACGGTGACGGCGAGCGCCTCTTTTTTCAACCGCCGACCGCGGCAGGTCGGACAGTCGCAGGTACGCATGTACCGTTCGATGTCGTACTTCACGCCGTCCGACGACGTCTGATTGTACCGACGCTGTAAGTTGTTGACGAATCCCTCCCACGCCGCCTGATACGAACTGCGGAACGTTCTGGTATTGTATTCGAGATCGATCTTTTCCCCGTCGTTTCCGTACATGAGCAGGTCGTACGTCTCCTGCGGGAGATCTTTCACGGGCACGTCGAGCGAGAACTTGTACCGACGGGAGAGCGCGCCCAGGTACATCTGCGTGACCGAAGAGGAATCGAGATTCCAGCCGCTGATTTTAATCGCGCCCTCGCGGAGCGTCTTGCTCTTGTCCGGACAGATCAGATCGGCGTCCACCGATTGACGGAACCCCAACCCCGTACAGGTCGGACATGCCCCGTAGGGCGTGTTGAACGAGAACAGTCTCGGTTCGATCTCTTCGATCGAAACGTTGCAATCGGGACAGGAATAGCGGGAAGAATACAGCGTCTCCTCGCCCTCCCGGTCTATGATCACGAGTCCGTCCGCAAGCGCGAGCGCCGTTTCGAGACTGTCCGTCAGACGGCGCAAAATTCCCTCTTTGACGACGAGACGGTCCACGACGACGCCGATCGTGTGTTTGACGTTCTTGTCGAGCGTGATCTCCTCCTGCAAATCGTAAACGATGCCGTCGATCTTCACGCGGGCGTAGCCGCTCTTGCGGAAGCCCTCCAACTCCTTGCGGTATTCCCCCTTCTTCCCCCGCACCACGGGCGCGACGACGAGGATTTTGCTCCCTGCGGGAAGCTCCGTCACGCGGTCGGCGATCTCGTCCACCGTCTGCCGACGGATTTCCCTGCCGCAGACGGGGCAATGCGGCGTTCCCACGCGCGCAAACAGCAATCGGAGATAGTCGTAGATCTCCGTCACCGTTCCCACCGTCGAACGCGGATTGTGCGACGTCGTCTTCTGATCGATGGAAATGGCGGGGGAAAGCCCTTCGATGCTCTCCACGTCCGGTTTTTCCATCATGCCCAGAAACTGCCGCGCGTAAGAGGAGAGACTCTCCATGTACCGCCTCTGCCCCTCCGCAAAAATGGTTTCAAACGCCAGCGTGCTCTTCCCGCTTCCCGAAAGCCCCGTAAATACGGTGAGCGTTCCGCGCGGAATATGCACGTCGATATTTTTCAGATTGTTTTCCTTCGCGCCTTTAACGTATATTTCTCCGTTCATGACCGTTCCTTTCTCTACTCTATTCTTTGCCCGGGCGCAGATTTCATGCGCCCGCGCCGTCCGTCAGATAGAAGTACTCCGCAACGCGGTAAAATCCCGCCGCGCGGTAAAGCGCCTTCGCCGCGAAATTGTCCTTTTCCGCTTGCAGAACCGCATGCGTCGCGCCCCGCGCGCGACACGCCGCGAGCGTCGACTCCACGACCGCGCGACCGTACCCGCGACGGCGCATATCCGGTCTCACGCATACGTCGAACAGCGTCGCCTCGTCTCCGATGAGTACGCCGGACGCGACCGCGACGGGACGCTCGCCCTCATACAGCGAGACGAATACCCGACGGTCGCCGCCCCGCGAGACGTCGCGCGTACAGTTCCCGCCGCGCACGGCGCGGTAGTCCTCCCGCCATGCCGTCGGCTCGTCGGACGCGCGCGCCGAATCCGCAAGCCGTTGTTCCGCGATCCGATCGAGCCGCATCCATTCGACCGCGCTCTCAAAGCGGAATCCGCGCGCTCTCAACGTCTCCGCGAGCGCGGCGTCCGCCTCCGTGAGCAGAAACCGACAGGGTTTTCCCGCCGCCGCGTACCGTGCGCCGACCGCGGCGAGTTTCTCTTGCACGCCGCGGCGGGAGGGATTCAGCGGGATCACGCAATTCCCGCGCCTGCCCGTCCATTCGTCAAACCGCAGTTCCCAGCCGTCGTACCGCTCCGATCGGCGGGCGGGCGCGGCGGCAAGCAACCGATCCCGCCGACCGACGGTCTCGGCAATCCGCGACACGGTCTCCGCGATCTGCGCCCAGCTCGCTCCGCGAAAGGCGATCTTGCCCGCGTCGGCGGCGTTTGCGCGCCTGACTGCCAGCACCGCGTACACGCCGCGCTCCTGCGCGGCGGCGCACGTTGCGAAATCGTTGTCGATCAGAACGGAAATTCCGTGTTCGGCGCAGTACCTGCCCTTGTCCGTCGCCTCCGCCACGATTTCGTCGAAGGGGATTTTGCGTTTTTCCAGCCAATCCCGCGTCAGGCGGGAAGGATTGCCGAACCAATCTCTCTGTCGCGCCGTCAGTACGGTCACGGTATGCCCCGCTGCCCGCCATGCCGTCAGCGTTTCGCGCGCGCCCTTCCGCGCCTCCGCTTCCGTAAACACGGCGAGCCCGCCCGCGCGCACGAATTTCGTCGCCTCTTCCGCGTCCCAATCGAACGCATCCGCAATGCGCAACGCGTCGGGATCGACCAATCGGTAGGGCAGTCCCTCCCGCGCGATATAGCCGCTCGCCCGCGTCACTCTGTCGACGACGCTCAGCGTATCGTCGAGATCCACCGCGATTTTCATGCTCTCCTCCCGCCGCGGAAGTCACGTCCGCAGTCTCTTCCTCAGTTCCGCGATCGTCTCCCGTATTTCGATCGCGCGTTCAAAATCGAGCTGCGCCGAAGCGATCTTCATCAGCGCCTTTAATTTCTCGATCTCTTCGGGAATATCTTTCGCGCGCACCTCGTCCGTCCTGCGCGTCTTGGTCGTGATCTTCAAAGAGGACTTGACGTCTTTGACGATCGTCCGCGGCACGATTCCGTGCGCTTCGTTATACGCCTTCTGAACGGCGCGGCGGCGGTCGGTCTCCCCGATCGCCCGTTGCATGCTCCCCGTCACGGTATCCGCGTACATGATCACGCGCCCGTCGGCATTGCGCGCCGCGCGCCCGATCGTCTGCACGAGCGAGGTCTCGCTCCGCAGAAACCCCTCCTTGTCCGCGTCCAGAATCGCGACGAGCCGCACTTCGGGAAGATCCAGCCCCTCGCGCAGAAGATTGATTCCGCACAGCACGTCGAACTCGCCCGCGCGCAGTCCGTTTACGATGTCGATCCGCTCCAACGCGTCGATGTCCGAGTGCATGTACCGCACCTTTACGCCGTTTTCTTTGAGATAGTCCGTCAGGCTCTCCGCCATGCGCTTGGTGAGCGTGGTCACGAGCGTCCTGCCGCCCGCCTCCGTCGTCTTTCTGATCTCGGAGAGCAGATCGTCGATCTGTCCGCGCGTCGGTCTGACTTCCACGGGCGGATCGAGCAAGCCCGTCGGACGAATGAGTTGTTCCACGACCTGCCCTGCCTGCGACAGTTCGTAGGGCGCGGGCGTCGCGGAAACGCAGATGAGCTGGGGAACGCGCTCGTCGAATTCTTCAAACGTGAGCGGACGGTTGTCGTATGCCGAGCGCATACGGAAGCCGTATTCGACCAGATTGGTCTTGCGCGAAAGATCGCCGTGGTACATGGCGCGGATCTGCGGAATGGTCATGTGACTTTCGTCGATAAAGACGAGGAAGTTCTTCGGGAAATAATCGAGCAGGGTAAAAGAGGGCTGCCCCGGACTTCTGCCGTCGAAGTAGCGGGAATAGTTCTCCACGCCCGAACAGTAGCCGATTTCGCGCATCATTTCCAGATCGTGCTCCGTCCGCTGAGAGAGCCGCTGCGCTTCGAGCAGTTTTCCCGCGTCCTCGAACGCCTTCACCTCTCCGCGCAGGTCCTCTTCGATCATGGAGAGCGCCGATTGCAGGCGTTCCGTTCCCACGGCGTAGTGGCTTGCGGGGAACACGACCGCGTGTTTGAGCTCGTTGAGCACCTTCCCCGTGACGACGTCCTCCTCTCCGAGTTTATCGATCTCGTCGCCGAAAAATTCCACGCGGATCGCCACTTCCGAATTGGAAGCGGGGAAGATCTCCACCACGTCGCCGCGCACGCGGAAGGTCGAACGCTTGAAATCGACGTCGTTGCGCGAATAATGGATCTCCACGAGCCGCCGCAACAGCTCGTCCCGCTCCATCGCCTGCCCCGGACGGAGCGATACGCCCAATCGGAAAAATTCTTCGGGCGCGCCCAAGCCGTAGATGCAGGACACCGAGGACACCACGATGACGTCGTCGCGCTCGCCCAGCGAACAGGTCGCCGCGTTGCGCAGTTTATCGATTTCGTCGTTCATGGACAGGTCTTTTTCGATGTAGGTGTCCGTGGACGGAATATAACTCTCCGGCTGATAATAGTCGTAATAGGAAACGAAATACTCCACGCGGTTATCGGGGAAAAATTCACGGAATTCGTTGCAGAGCTGCGCTGCCAGCGTCTTGTTATGCGCGATGACGAGCGCGGGACGCCCGACGTTTTTGATGACGTTCGCCATCGTGAACGTCTTTCCGCTCCCCGTCACGCCCACCAGCACCTGCGTGCGGATTCCGTCCAATACCCCCTCCGTCAGCTTTTCGATCGCCTGCGGCTGGTCTCCCGTGGGGGAAAAGGGCGATTTTAATTGATATTCCCGATGTTCCGTCATTTCTGCCTCCCCTATCACTTGTCGGTTTGATTTCCTTGCCGTCGGGCTTTTCGACCTTGCCCCATGCCCGCCGCGCCGATTCTTTGTCGGTTTGCTTTACTTACCGTCGGGCTTTTCGACCTTGCCTCATGCCCGCCGCGCCGATTCTTTGTCGGTTTGATTTACTCGCCGTCGGGCTTTTCGCCCTTGCCTCATGCCCGCCGCGCCGATTCTTTGTCGGTTTGATTTACTTGCCGTCGGGCTTTTCGACCTTGCCTCACGCCCGCCGCGCCGATTCTGCTCTTTCCCGTCCGCCCCGACCGCGCTTTACCGTCCGCGCCGATTCTTTGTCGGTTTGATTTACTTGCCGTCGGGCTTTTCGCCCTTGCCTCATGCCCGCCGCGCCGATTCTTTGTCGGTT